>NZ_JBNHFD010000056.1:0-24857 GCF_059089865.1 Arthrobacter sp. Y3221157 | reverse complement strand
CGCCTTCGCCGTTCAATTCCCCAACCGACTCCCGATCTGACCACCCGGCAGACCGGACAACCGACCGGTCCCTTACACAGAAAACTTGACACCCCCAAACGGGCACGCCGGCCGGGTGGGCAGACAAGACAGTAATGGGACTTATTCGAACAGGCTCCTATTAGGTCATGTCCACCTGGCCGCCGCGTCTACTACAGCCATGCCGGCAGCGGACAAATCAAATTCAAGACAAACCACCGAAGTGGCATCAGTCGTACCCAGAGTCACGCCGCCGGCACGAGCCAATTCCATCATTACTGTCGTACCCTCCCACGATGATGTGGGTATGGGAAACGGCGCAGTCATAGCAGCACCGATGGAGGGTGTTATTGCCACCACGGCTGCCATCAACGCGCTGTTCCTTGAGGAGGAAGCCCTTGCGGCTGCTTCGCTGGAGGCTGACGGCGGCAATGGTGTTGATCTTTTGGACCGGCTCTATCGGTTCCGGTTGGAGCGGGTGGGCCTGGAAAAGCGGCTTGAGGCTCAGGTCGCCGCACTCAAGGCTAGGGACGCTGCCCAGTCCCTCGACCTGCAGCTGGCCATGACCTCGCCCGATGCCTCTGCCCACGACCGCACCTACGCGGAAATATCAGCTGTGGAAGAGATTGCCGGGATCCTGACCATCAGCTCCGGCGCGGCCGCCGGGTTCCTGGCCCAGTCCCGGCAGGTGTGCTCGCTGCCAGCCGCCTACAACGCGCTGTCCACCGGATCCTTGTCCTGGCAGCACGCCCGGATCATCGCCGACGAAACGGACAACCTGGACCACGCCACCGCCACGGCACTGGTGGACCACTTCCTGGACCCGTCGGCGCCCAACCCGGCCCGGGGCTGCCCCGCCGGGGACCTCGTCCCCTCGCGGTTCCGGGCCAAAGTCCGCGCCTGGCGCGAACGCCACCACCCCGAATCGATCGAAAAACGCCACGCAAAGTCCGTAGCCGACCGGCGGATCGAAGTCACCCGTGACCGGGATGGCATGGCCTGGTTCTCGGTCTACCTCCCGGCCCACTCGGCGATGGCGGCCTGGAACAAGACCAGAGCTATCGCCCGCGGCCTTCAAGGACCCAACGAAACCCGGACTCTCACCCAGATCACAGCCGATGAGGCTGTCCGGCGCCTCCTCGCCCACACCGAAGGCCCTTCCGCGGGCAGCACCCTTGCAGGCAGAACCCTTGCAGGCAACGGGGATAGGGCAGGCGCTGAAAGACCCGCGAGCAGCTGCGAACCCAGCACCGAGAGCGAACAACCAGCTGTCATCGGGGAACAGATCCCGCATGAATTCATCGGGCTCGCCACACTCATAGGCTCCGACGAGCCAGCGGCAGACCTCCCCATCCCCGCCGCCACTCACTCCGGAACCAACGAGCACATCGCAGGGTTCCCTGACAAAACCAGCCCCGAAGCCGGGAAAGTCCCCACACCCCGCGCCGACGTCCTGGTCACCGTCCCCGTGTTCGCCCTGTTCGGCCAAACGGACGAACCGGCCATCCTCGACGGCTACGGCCCCATACCCGCGTCCATGGCCCGCAAACTCCTCGCCGACGGGTCAGATTCCTTCACCCGCGTCCTCATCGACCCGCGCGACGGCGCCCCGCTGGAAGTCGGCCGCACCAGCTACCGGCTCACGAAAGCAATGCGACAAGCCCTGACCCTCCGGGACGGCAAATGCACCTTCCCCGGCTGCAACAACAACTCCCTGGACAACGAAGCCGACCACCTCACCGCCTGGCAACACGGCGGAACAACCGGCATCAGCAACCTGGCACAACTCTGCCCAAAACATCACCGTCTGAAACACAACAGCGGCTGGACCCCAACGGAAGCCACCAAAAACGAACCGCCCGGCTGGACCTCACCCACCGGCCGCCACTACCCCAGTGAACAACCCGACTGGCAACCACCACGTCTGCCCGCGGGAATGCCTTCCCCGGATGTGGCCGGCCCCGGGCCTTTGCCGTCCGGGACTCCGTTGGCGTCTCCTGCCAGCGTCATCAGTGTGGACTTTCGTCCGGCATTATCCCCGGCGGAGGAGTGCCTCCTGGGGTACCTGCGCAAGACCAGGACATAGCGTGCCTGCGGCGTGTTCCCACCGCAGTGCTAATCAGGTACGTCCGCTACGTGGCCCTGAGTCCTCCCCGGACCTGGCTCGGTCGGGTCCGATGTTTGGCCTCCTGCCCGGCCAATGCATGCAGCCGGGGCACAACGTCCAGAGCCAGCGGACGCCCATGTCCAGGCGCCAGCAGCCGGGGGCCAAGGTTGGCAAGCCGGTCGACCGATTCCATGGCCACCTTCCAGTCCCAGGTGGTGTACCAAGGCGGACCTGCAAGGTCAGGCCTGGCCAGGAGGATGCCCGGGAGCGAGTTCAGGTTTACCGTCACCACCGCATCACCCGATAGCAGAACCCTGTCGCTGGGACGCCAAAACGCTACGTGCCCGGGCGTATGTCCCGGCGTCGGCACGGCGTTCCAGCCCGGCAGCTCGGGCACTTCCCTGCCGGGCGCCAGCGGTTGGACGACGTCGGAAATGTCGCCGCTGGCCTCGATCCGCCGGCGTACCCGGGCAGGCAGCGAGCGCATGATGGGCATAACCACCCACCGGTCCAACGGCATTGAAAAGTCAGCCCGGTATTTTCCCTGGGCCATGGGCAGCTCGGCCGGATGGACGTACACGGGCACTTGCCATAGCCGGGCCAACGTGCCGGCGGCACCGGAGTGGTCGGGGTGGAGGTGCGTCAGCAGGATTGCACGGGGGTTTTCCCCGGGCCCGAGCATTCGCTGGACAGCCGTGTGTACGTGCTCCGCGCTGGCGGCCCAGCCCGTATCGACCAGCACCCGGGCCGATCCGGACCGGACAAAGTAGAGGTTGGACGCGAGTGCTCCCGTACCCGAGGTTATGAGGACAACCCCAGGAGCAATTTCCCGGATTTGGCTGATGCGCTTCATTGCCCTTCCATTTTGATCCAGGACATTGCGCTTTCACATCATCTGGCGGCGAATGAGGCGAATCTTAGCCAGCCCATGCGTAGCCGCTGGAGTTAGTCCTGCCGCTGTTCCTTGCCGGGGCCGCGTCCCTACCGGGTCCGCAACCGCTTGAACGGTGGGCCGGAGGCCGGAACGGCACTCGCCTGCGGCTCAGGGGAGGTGGCTGCAGCATGGCCGATCAAGCCGAGGGACAGCAGCAGGAGGCCAAGTTCGGCCAGGCCAGCTGCGAAATAGACGGCCTGGAGGACGCTGAAAGGGATGAGGACCATCTGGACGAAGATCCAGATCAGGATCGAATAGCCGGCCGTCGCGGCAGCCGTGGCAGCCCAGCGGTGATTCCTTGCAACAAGGGTGAAGGCGGCGAGGTGCGTGCCGCCAACCACCAGTGCCAGTAGCAGACCAGGAAGAAAGTAGCTGTTGAAGGGCGAACCCGCCAGCATGCTCTCGGGCATGACCAGCTGCGCCGGCAGGCCCAGCCGTTCGGGCCCCAGCCAACTGCCGAGCGCCATCACCAGGCCACCGGCCAGTGCCGTCAGGCCAACGAATCCCAGGACGGCCAGAAGCCCTGCCCGCCTCACGGTTCCACTCCGATTGACTCTTGCATGATGCCAGTTTCGCCCCGCCGCCCGATTGGCAGTAGGGGCGAAAGCCCCTCAGCCGTCAGCTCCCGGCAGGCATACCTCCACGATGCCGCCGGTGATACGGGTATCGAAGCGCGGCTGCCGGGAGGTGGCAGGGCCGGCCTGCACCTCGCCCGTACGCAGTGAGAAGGTGCTCCGGTGCCAGGGACACACGACGCATGGATCGCTGCCGCCCTTGGCATCCCCGGCCTTGAGTTTGCCTTCGTGAAGCGGCCCGGACAGGTGGCTGCAGACGTCGGACAGCACGTTGACGCCGTCGCCCTCCCGGTGGACGAGCAGCGGCAGTCCGGCAACCTCGTGCTTGAGCAGCTTTCCCTCAGGCAGGTCCGAGAGCTGTGCCAGGGAATGCCATCCCGACGGGAAGCGGTGCGGTATCTCCTCGCTGTGGTTGACCCCGGCTGCCTGGCGGTAAGTCAGGTGGCCGCCCAGGAAGCCACCGGCACTTACTGTCGCAAGTCCGACGTAGGCGAGCACCTTTCCGCTGGTCTGGCTGCCCCTCGCCCGCTGGACCAGCGACGCAATATAGAAGCCCGTTGCCGTTATGTTGGCGGCGGCGTGCACCAGGCCCACCCTTTGCTGCTGCGGGTGGAGTTGCAGCCAGTCATTGAAACCGGCCAGCGCGGACGGAAGCACACTTGCAGTGCCAACCCCCACCAAAATCCCGGCAGCCTTCCCTGTACCGGGGATTGCGTCCAGGACCCCGGCGGAAACCCAGGCCCCGATCGGGACCTGGACAGCGAGTGGGTGTACCGGATGACCGATGGGAACACCGTGGAGGACGTCCCTCGCCCATCGTGGACGGAGGACCTTCCTGACGACTTTCCGGACGCTCTTGGCCGCGGGGTCAAGCCATTCGGCGTCCTCGAGGCGGGTGACAAGCTCAAGTACAGGCAGCGGCTTCATGGGTCTCCCTTACCCTGTTTCCTGGAATCCAGTCGGTGCCCAGAGCCTAGCGGTTGGCCGCCCCGGGTAACAGGGCCAAGACAAGAGGGCAGGGACGAAAGGGAAGGCAGGAAGCAGCCACATCCGGCGCCGGTACCCGGCTACCGCAGCGGCGACCCCAGCACCGTGAACTGGCTGCCGCCCATCTCGCCGGACAGCAGGGGCATGGCTTCGGCGATCGCGGCCCGCACGCTGTCCAGCTGCAGTGAGGCGCGGTGTGCCTCCGGCGACTCCCACAGTTCGCTCACAAACACCGTGTCAGGGGCGTCGTCGTTCACGCCCACCTCGTACAGCAGGCAACCGGCTTCCTTGAGTCCCGGCATGGGCCTGAGAAGGATGGACACGACGGCGTCCCGTTGGCCGGGCTTGGTTCCGAGGCTTCCCACATTCGCAAAGGTCATGGTGCCCAGTCTGCAGCATGACTATGACCGGACAGGGCTAAACCCGAAACAGAATTTTGCCAACTTCGCGTGATCCAGCTGGCAGATTGGGTATAGAACATAGTGGCTGAAGCAGTGGGCCAACCGGCAGCCCTTGGGAGCACGCGCCATGAAAGCCAACGGGACCTTCCCGCCCGCCATCGAGCTGGGCAGCACGCCTTCCGGCAGGATTTTCCATGCCTTCCACCACCTGCAGTTGGTGCCGACACCGGACCTCCTCCGTTTGAAACGTGCGCTGGAACTGGGCAGCCGCCCATTCGACAGCGCCGAACCGGACAGCAGCCAGCTCGACAGTGGAGAGGCGGGCACCGGTGCATCAGAACCCGGTCCGGCCCGTGACCTTCTCCGGCGCATCGATGCGGAGTTGTCCCGACGTCGGGAGCAGAGCCCGCAGGCGGGCTAAGACCATCCGCTCCGCGGGTTGGGCCGCGGAAAACGGGTGAGGGCAGTCCCTGTGTGCTACAGGGGCCACCGCCGCGGACCGGCGCCTTTGATGCCCGGGCACCGGTCCGCGGCCTAACCATCAGTGAAAGGAGCACTCGCAAATGAGCAATGGCATTCTGCGGCGCACCGGAGCGGACATCACCGAGCCGCTTCGGCGCTTCTTCGAAGGCGACCTGGACACATGGCTTCGGACCGAGGAGTACAGGGAGAACGGCACCCTGGTCATTAAGGCAGAAGTCCCCGGCATCGACCCCGACAAGGACGTGGACATCACCCTGACCGGTGACCAGTTGCGCATCACCGTGCGGCACGAGGAAAAGTCGGAGCACACGGGCAAGGAAGGCTACCGATCGGAATTCCGCTACGGCACGTTCTCGCGGGCAGTTACGCTCCCCGCCGCCGTGGACCAGGGTGACGTCAAAGCCACCTACACAGACGGCATCCTGGAGGTACGGGTTCCCCTGCCGGAACTCCAGGATGCTTCCGCCAGCCGGAAGATACCCATCACCAGGGGCTAGAAGGACGACGGCGGCGCGCGGCCGCCGTCGTTCGCATCCTTCTCCCCGACTGGCTGGCCGGCTGGCTTCCCGGCCGCGCGCGGCTTCCCGGGTCTGACTTCAGTCCGCGGCACCCAACGTTCCGGCATGGACCACTGCGCCGCTGGCCGTGGTGTCGTCGTTCAACATCCAGCCCACGCGCTTGACCGTCCGCAGCATCACCACGCTCTCCACCAGTTCGATGCCCGGTACTTTCTGCTGCAGCGCCAGTTCGGCGGTCATGACGTCGGCCAGCGACTGGAGCCACATAATGATCACGAAGTTGGTGGGCCCGGTGGTGGACGCGCTGAGCCGGACATTGCTGATGGTTCGGAAGGCGGCGGCTGCCTCCTCATGCCTGCCGGCCGGGACGTTGGCGAACCACTGGCACGTCACCGGGAACGATGAGTAGCGCTGCGCCACCTCACAGCGGAACAGCAGGATCCCGCTGGCGAGCACCCGGTTCAGCTGACGTTGCACCGTGGCGGGGTGGCGGCCCAGCTCCCGGGCAATGTCCGCCGCCGTCGCCCTTCCGTCCCGCGCCAGGTGCGGGAGCAGGGCCAGGTGGCTGGCTGGGAGGTCCCCCGCTGCCGCAGCTTGCCGGCCAGGGCCCTCGGCGCCTTGCCCCAGCGTCCGAAGGGTGGCCAGCTGGGTCTTGTCCAGGATGTTCAGCCGCCATTCGTCCGCGCTGGTGTGCAGCCGGGTGCAGAGCGCCGTCTGGTACTTGGTGAGCCCTTCGATGGTCTTCAGCCTGGCGGCGACGTTGGTGCTGAACTCCTCAAGCGACCTGGCGATGACGGTCAGCATCAGGTCCCGGTTGCTGGCCGCCTCCTCCACCGTGACGATCTCCGGAACGGCCGCCAACTGGGCGGTGACGGCGTCCCGCAGGTTCATGTCGCAGTCAACGGCCACAAAAGCCAGGAGCATCTGCTGCGGGTTTCCCGCCAGGTGCGCGGTCACCCACGCCGCGCCGCTTGACCTCAGCCGTTCCCAGCGCGCGGCCAGCGTGGTGGCGTGGACGCCCAGCACTTTGGCGGCATCGGCCCAGCCAAGGCGGGGGTGGACCTGCAGCACTTGTATCAGGGCAAGATCGTCCTCGCTGAGCTCCATGACCATCCTTTCATGCATGAATCCTGCGGCTACGCAGAAGAAGCAACATAATTGTTGCGCTTTCGGTGAATGTGAAGGGCGCCACTCCAGAATAGTCCACAAGCCGGAAGCCCACGCCAAGGAGTACAAGTGCCCATTACCGAAGACGCCCGGGACCTGCAGGAAGACCTGGTCCGCCTCCGCCACGACCTGCACCGGAAGCCGGAGATCGGCCTGCACCTCCCCCGCACCCAGGAGCGCGTCCTCCAGGCGCTGGACGGCCTGCCGTTCGAGATCACGCTGGGCAAGGAGACGACGTCGGTCACTGCCGTCCTGCGCGGCGCCGCCGGTTCACGCATGGACGGCGGGTCCCCGGTGGGCGGCGGTTCCCTAGTGGGCGGCCAGGCGACCGAACGGCCCGCCGTCCTCCTCCGCGCGGACATGGACGGCCTGCCGGTGAAGGAGAAGACCGGGGTGGACTACACGTCCAGGACCGACGGCGCCATGCACGCCTGCGGCCACGACCTGCACACGTCCATGCTCGCCGGAGCGGCCACGCTCCTGGCCGAGAGGCGGCACTTGCTCCAGGGCGACGTCGTCCTGATGTTCCAGCCCGGCGAGGAAGGCTGCGACGGCGCCAGCTACATGATCCGGGAAGGCGTCCTGGACGCCGCCGGTCCCCGCGTCCAGGCGGCCTACGGCATGCATGTCTTTTCCTCCCTGGAGGAACACGGCCAGTTCTGCACGAAGCCGGGCGTCATGCTCAGCGCCTCCGACGGCCTGGAGGTCACGGTCCTCGGCGCCGGCGGCCACGGTTCCGCCCCGCACGCTGCCAAGGACCCGGTGACAGCGGCGGCCGAGATGGTCACCGCGCTTCAGGTGATGGTGACGCGGCAGTTCAACATGTTCGATCCCGTGGTCCTGTCCGTGGGGGTCCTGCAGGCCGGCACCAAACGGAACGTTATTCCGGAGACGGCCCGCATCGAAGCCACCATCCGGACCTTCTCCGAAAGCTCCCGCCTGAAGATGATGGAGGCCGTACCGCGGCTCCTCAAGGGCATTGCAGCAGCCCATGGCCTCGACGTGCACGTGGATTACCAGGAGGAGTATCCCCTGACCATCACGGACGAGGACGAAACGCGCACCGCCGAAAACATCATCGCCGGCCTGTTCGGCGAGCGCAGGCTCTCCCGCTGGGCCACCCCGCTCAGCGGTTCCGAGGATTTTTCCCGGGTGCTGGCAGAAGTGCCCGGCACCTTCGTGGGGCTCAGCGCCGTCGCGCCCGGCGGCGATCCCGCAGCCTCCCCCTTCAACCACTCGCCGTATGCCACGTTCGACGACGGCGTGCTGGCTGACGGGGCAGCGCTCTACGCAGAACTGGCCGTCTCGCGGCTCGCCGCACTATCAGCAGCGCCATAACACCGGCAGCCACCCCGCAACGCCGGCAGCAGCGCCGCGCCGGCAACCCCATTCGCACCGACCACCAGGAAGTCATCATGTCCATTGCAGTAACCAGGCAGCAGACTGGACGCGTGTCCACCGCGAAAACCATCGTCGGAACCGGCATCGGCAACGCCGTCGAGTGGTACGACTGGGCCATCTACGCCACGTTCACGCCCTTCATCGCCAGCCAGCTCTTCAGCAAGGCGGACCCCGCCTCCGCGGTACTGTCCACGCTGGCGATCTTCGCCGTCGGCTTCGTGGCCCGGCCCTTCGGCGGCTTCGTCTTCGGCTGGATCGGCGACAGGGTGGGCCGCAAGGCGTCCATGACGCTCGCCGTCGGGCTGGCCTCCCTGGGCAGCCTGATGATCGGCATCGCGCCCACGTTCGCGGCCGTGGGCGCCTGGGCATCGCTGATGCTGCTGGTGGCCCGGCTCATCCAGGGACTCGCGCACGGCGGCGAACTGCCGTCGTCGCAAACCTATCTTTCGGAAATGGCGCCCAAGGAGCACCGCGGATTTTGGGCCACCCTGATCTACACCTCCGCAACGGTTGGCATCCTTTTCGGCACCCTGCTGGGCGCGGTCCTGAACATGACCTTGACCGCCGAGGCGATGAACGCCTGGGGCTGGCGGATCCCGTTCCTGCTGGGCGCCGCGATGGGCCTCTACGCCCTGGTCATGCGGGCCCGGCTGCACGAGACCGAGGCCTTCGAGGGTGAATCCACGGCCGTGAAGCGGGCGCCAATCTGGCCGCAAATCGTCCGGCACCGGAAGCAGGCCCTGCAGGTGATCGGGCTGACGGTCGGCCTGACGGTGATCTACTACATCTGGGGCGTGGTGGCACCGAGCTACGCCACCACCGCACTCAAGATCGACCGCGGCGAAGCGCTCTGGGCCGGTGTTGTTGCGAACATCGTGTTCATTGCCGCGCTGCCGGTGTGGGGCAAGCTGTCCGACCGGATCGGACGCAAGAAGGTGCTGTGGTCCGGTGCCATCGGTTCCGCCGTGATGCACTTCCCCATGACCTGGCTGCTGAAGGATTCCGCCTGGCAGCTGGCCGTGGGCATGTCCGTGATGCTGGTCTTCATCGCCGCGAGCGCCGCCATTGTGCCGGCCGTCTACGCCGAGCTGTTTCCGACGTCCATCCGGACCGTAGGCGTCGGAGTTCCGTACTCCATCTGCGTGGCCGCGTTCGGCGGGACCGCACCATACCTGCAGCAGTGGCTGGGCTCGTCGCTGGGCGCACCGCAGGTGTTCAACATCTACGCGGTGCTGCTCCTGGTCATCAGCGCGGCGTTCGTCTTCACCATCCCGGAGACGAAAGGTAAGGACCTGACGCACTAGCCGCTTCAGGTGGCTCCTCCAGGCGGATCCGCCAGGCCCCGGCGCATGGTGCACCGGGGCCCGGCTGTGTTTCCGGGGCTGCTCAGCCGAAGTTCCTGATGGTGATGCCGGAGAAGGTTGCCGGGCCGCCGTCGGTGTAGAACGAGACCCCGGTGTCACCCGCCGCGAAGTGCACCTGCTGGGACAGCACCGTGTGCCCGGCGTTCACGAACACCTCCACGCTCTGTTTGTCCACGAAGATGCGCAGGTGGACCGAGCGGGCGGCCGCGTCGATCGGTGCCGCTGCACGTGTGAACGGCACGAGTGAAAAGCCCGCCAGGTCCGACGGCCCACGGTCGACATAGAGCTCCGCCCCGTACTTGCCAATGTTGGTGTGGCGTCTGCCGTCCGCGGACCGGCCCACGGAGACGCCCACGTTGGCGGCGGCGGCCCAGGAGATATCGAGTTCCAGTTCGTACGCCTGGCCGCTCCACGGCAGGACGGCGCTGCCGTTGACAATGCGGTCCGGAAGCACGGTAGTGGAGCTGGGACGGGACTGCTGAGCAGGCTGTACCAGCCCCCGGCCTGGCGGGCGAGACGCAGCTCGCGCACCACCGAGTTCTGGCCGTTGTACCCGTCGCTGACGTCCGTGGGAACGTCACGGGCGGCGTACTTCCAGTTGTTCATCCAGCCGATCGCGTACCGCCGCGTGTCGGGCGCCTCCGCTGCCGGCCAGGTCCCGGCGCCGTACCAGTCCCAGCCCCAGTCGAGCCACTGCGGATCCAGGTTGTCTGCGAGGAACTGCCCGCCATCCCAGGTTCCCGTCCAGTAGGCGTAGGTCATGGGCAGGCCGATGCTGTAGGCATCCATGCTGGCGCCCAGCACCCAATGCCGCGTGCCGTCGTCGGCCGTCATCTCGAAAAGGTCCGGGCATTCAATCCCGCCGAGGGCATGGTTGGGGTAGTCGAAGTTGCGTTTCAGCTGCCAGTCGCGCAGGTTCTGCGAGGTATAGAACGCGGCGTACCGGGCCCGCCCGATCACGCACACCCATTCGCTGCGCGCCGCATCCCAATGGATCTTCGGATCCCGGAACCACTCCGCGTTCTCGATCTCGGCCTGCGTGGTGGCGGCCCGGCCGTCCGTATTCACGATCACGGGGTGGGGCAGCGCCCTAAAGGTGTAGCCGCCGTCGGTGGACCAGTAGAGGTATTGCTCCTGGTACTTGCGGATCCCGCCCGTGGGCTGCGTGGCGAGGACGACGATGGCACCTGCCCCGAAACCGGCAGTGTTTGCCGTGTCCACCACCGCCGATCCCGACCAGACAGGAAAGTCCGGCTGCAGCGGGATGGCAACCCCGTGATGGTCGAAAACCACGCAGTCCGTGGTGGTGGCGTAGTCCCACCCGCCTGGGCCGTTGTTCTGCGCGGAGTGCAGGTAGTAGAGGTGGTACGCGCCGTTGACGAACACCGGACGTTGCGGGTCGCACAGCCAGCCCGCCGGCGGCGTCATGTGGTACACCGCGCGTAAAGACTCCTTGGTCTTGGCCGCTGCCGGGATGGCGTTGCTCATGAACAGAGCCAGCGCTCCTGCGCCTGTGCCCTGCAGGACGTTACGCCGGGACAGATGGGGCGTCATGGTAGTTCCTCTCGAAGGTGGGCTGCATCAGGGCGTGCGACAGCCACTGGCACACGCGGCGATAACGACGGCGGCGCAGCAGTTCGCAGGCACAGGCGCCTGCGTGGAGCGGGTTGCGTCGCGGCCCGGATGAAGGGACGGCCCGCCGGCGTTACGTGGCGCCGGACGGACCTTGGAACGGTTACTGCTGTAGGAGTGGAACCTTCATTGGTTCGGCGGCTGACCTCGTCGTCGGAAATCGCTTGGCCCCAAAACTAGGGATGCAAACAGTGTTTGGTCAAGCGTTTTATCGCGCGTAGCCAACGCCGAAAATACTTTAGCTAAAACGCTTGATCAAACCCGTCGCGATCATCTACCTTGAGGTGATCAAACGCTTTAGCAGAACGGAACATCAACGCCGATGAGTTATCCAGTCTTCTTCCAGCCCGCCTACGGATGGGTGGGAGACCTCATCCCCTTCCAGAAGGACGGGGAGTTCTGGCTCTTCTATCTTCACGAGGTCCGCTCCGACCCCAAGCCGGGTACGTCGTGGAACCTGGTTACCACCAAGGACCTCATTCAGTTCCAGGACCAGGGGGTGTCACTGCCCCACGGAACTGCGACCGATCCCGACTTCAACGCCTACACCGGCAGCGTTGTATTGGACGAGTCCGGCGTCCACCACCTCTTCTACACCGGACAGAACCCGAAGAACCTTGGCAGGGACGGGCTCCCGCTGCAGCTGGTCATGCACGCCACCAGCACCGATGGAATGCGCACCTGGGTGAAGCACCCCGAGCTGACGTTCGGCGCACCTGCCGGCTACGAATCCGGGGACTGGCGGGACCCTTTCGTGTTCCACGACCCGTCCTCGGGCCAGTGGCGCATGCTCCTGGCAGCCCGGCACGCCGAAGGACCCGAACGCCGCCGCGGGGTCATCGCCCAGTGCGTGTCCAGCGACCTGGTGAGCTGGCATTATGCGGAACCCTTCTGGGACCCCCGCCGGTACATCACCCACGAGTGCCCGGACGTCTTTGCCTGGGGCGACTGGTGGTACATGGTCTACTCCGAGTTCTCCGAAAATTTCACCACCCGGTACCGCATGGCCAGGAGCCCTGACGGCCCGTGGCTGGTTCCGGACCAGGACAGCATCGACGGCCGGGCGTTCTACGCATCCAAGACCGCCGAGCGGGACGGGCGGCGGTTCTTCTTTGGCTGGATCGCCAGCAAGGAAGGAAATTCCGACGGCGGTCCCTGGCAGTGGGCGGGCACCATGTCCGTCCTGGAGGCCCGGCAGAACCCTGACGGAACCCTGGCGTTCGGCTTTGCCGACGAACTGGTGGATAGCTTCTGGGACGAAGTTGCCGTGACCCTCGACGGCGGCCTGCCCGCCAGGCTGGACGTTCCGGACGGCTACGCCGCCATTGTCTCCGGGGAGGATCTGCCCTCCCAGTTCTATGCGAAGGCAGTCCTGGAGATCGGCCCGGGCACCACAGAGTGCGGATTGCTGCTGCGGTCCAGCACCGACGGCGACAGCTCCTACATCCTCCGGCTCGAACCCAAGCGCGCGCGCCTGGTCTTCGACCGGTGGCCGCGGGCCGTCACAGGTGAGGCCCAATGGCATGTCTCCGGGGACGTGCCGTTCGAAATCGAACTCGAACGCCCGTGCAGCCTTCCCCCCGGGGAGCACACGCTGGAAGTCATTGTCGACGGCGACCTGTGCGTCGCCGTCGTGGACAGGCAGGTGGCTCTCAGCACCAGGATCTACGACCTGCCGGCGGGCCGGATCGGCGTCTTCGCCGGCGAAGGATCCGCCACCGTCACGCACCTCGAAGTACGCAAGCGCACCGACAACTGAATACCCTCCTCCGTTCACACCAAGGGAAAGACCGCAATGAAGAATCTTATTCGCGCCGCCGCCGTCGCAGCCGCCACCGCCCTGGCACTGACAGCCTGTGGAGGCGGAAGTTCCACCGATCCCTCCAATGTCAGCCCCACCAGGGAAATCAAGCCCCGGGAAATCTCGTGGCTGCTCTCGCGGCCCGCTGACGGCGCCGTCATCAACATCATGAAGAAGCTCGCCGACGACTATGCCAAGGACCACCCCGGCTTCGAGCTGAACCTGATCACCACACCGGACAGGCCCTCCTACATCCAGAAGCTGGAAACCCTGGCCGCGGCAAACAAACTCCCCGAACTGTTCGACACCGATGCCACACCCTTCGCCCAACAGCTGGCCAAGCAGGGCAAGATGGTGGACGCCGAGAAGCTGCTGAAGACCCTGGACGTTTACGACGATTACCGTCCCGGCGCCCTGGACTACCAGCGCTTCGACGACGGCTCCCTGTACATGATCCCGTTTCAGTTCGAGCTGGAATTCATGTGGTACAACAAGGCACTGCTGGAGAAGGCAGGCGTGTCGGTGCCGAAGTCGCTGGACGATATTCCCGCCATGTGCACCGCCCTGCGCAACGCCGGCATCACCCCGATCGCCGTCGACGGCCAGGACCAGTGGCCGCTGGAACGCTACATCGCCTACCAGCCGTTCCGGGAAGCCGGACCGGACTTCGTGCAAAAGCTGAAGAAGGGCGAAGCCAAGTTCTCGGACCCCGCCGGCCAGAAGACGGTCAACTGGATGGCTGAACTGGGCAAGGCAAAGTGCTTCCAGGAGGGCTTCTCCGCCCAAGGCTACTCGGACGCGCAGAACCAGTTCACCTCCGGCCAGGCGGCGATGTACAACATCGGCACCTGGGAGCTGCCCAGCCTGGCCACGGACAAGCTGGACCCCGCGGTTCGGGACGACATCGACTTCTTCACCCTCCCCACCACCGCCGGATCCGTCACGGCAGCCAATGAGTACGTTTCACCCTCCGGCATCGGCATGGCGGTGAACTCGAAGACCTACGATCCCCTGGTGAGCGACTTCCTGAAGTTCGCCCTGGAGAAGTACCCGGCCGAATACGCCGCAACCGGCGCACTCTCGCCCACCACCGACGTCGAAACCGCCGTCCCGGCCAACGGAACGCCGCTGTACCGGAAGGCACTGGACCAGGCGAAGGACCTCGGTTCCAAGCAGGCCATGCCCTGGGACACGCAGCTGGACCCCACCACCAACGGCCGGCTGCAGCAGGAGCTTGTCCTGCTGGTCCAGGGCAACATCACGCCTGAGCAGTTCACCAGCACGATGGATAACACCATCGCGCAGAACGCCCCGAAGTTCTTCAAGTAAGCAACCACTGCGGCGGGGGACTCCGGTCCCCCGCCCGAAAGGCCCGCCATGCAATCCAACCGGATGCTTCCCAACCGGTCCAGGACGTCGGTCCTGGTCTTCCTGCTCCCGCCGCTGCTGCTCTACGGCGCAGCAGTGCTCTTCCCCATCCTCCAGTCGCTGTTCCTGAGCTTCTTCTCCTGGAACGGCATCAGCGACATGGAGTTTGTGGGACTCGCCAACTACGTCCGCATGTTCGCAGCCGATGACATTTTCTGGCGGGCCTTCCTGAACGCCCTGGTCTACCTGGCCATCTGCCTGGTCCTGCAGCTCGGCGGCGCCCTGGTGGTCGCCAGCCTGCTCACGTCCCTCCGCCGCGGACGGGAACTGATCAAAACCCTCTACCTGCTGCCGGCCGTGATCTCCACCGTCGCCATCGCCTTCCTCTTCGTCCGGATCTACTCCATCGACCCCGTCGGCCTGCTCAACCAGCTGCTGCACTGGATTGGGCTCGGCAGCCTGGAGCGGCCCTGGCTCTCGGACGTCACCACGGTCCTCGCCGCCGTCTCGGCGCCGGAAGGCTGGCGCTTCACCGGCCTTTACATGCTCATCATCTACGCGGCCCTGCTCGCCGTGCCGAAGGAGCTTGAAGAAGCTGCCGTGCTGGACGGGGCATCACGGTGGACGCTGTTCACCAAGATCCGCTTCCCCTACATCCGCCCGGTGTGGATCACCACCACCATCATGGCCACTACCTACGGCCTGCGTGGCTTCGACATCCCCTACCTGATGACCAACGGCGGGCCGGGGCAGTCGTCCGAACTGCTCACCACCTACATGTACAAGACGGCGTTCACCAGCACCGACTTCGGCTACGCCAGCACCATCTCGGTGTTCATCGTCATCGAGTGCCTCGTTGCCGTCGGCCTCATCCTGTTCCTGCTCAAGCGGAAGGCAGACTCATGATCACCCAGGCAGCCCCAGCCAGCCCGCCCGCCGTGGTGCCGCCGCATCCGGCAGCCCGCCGCCGCCGTCGCAGGCCTGACCTGTTCCGGACGCTCTCACGCGTCCTGATCATGCTCATTGTGATCGTCCAGGTGTATCCGCTGGCCTGGCTGTTCCTCACCAGCCTGCGCACGGAGCAGGACTTTGCCAGCGGGGATCCATTCGCCCTGCCCAGCTCGTTGACCTGGGAGAACTATGCCCGTGCCTTCGAAACTGGAGACCTGGGCCGGAACATCATGAACAGCTTCATCGTCACCATGGGCGCCAACATCCTCATTGTCCTGCTGGGCATGATGGCCGCGTATGCCATCCAGGTGCTCGGGTTCCGGCTCAGTAAGCTGGTCCGGGGGCTGTTCCTGATCGGCATCATCGTCCCTGTCCAGATCGCCCTGGTGCCCCTGTTCATCGACTACTCGGCGGTGAACCTGCTGGACACCTACCAGTCGATGATCATTCCCCTGGCCGGGTTCTCCCTGCCGATGTCCGTCTACTTGTTCTCCTCGTTCTACGAATACATCCCCAAGGAAACGTACGAGGCCGCCTCCCTGGACGGCGCGGGACCCTACCGGATCTTCGGCCTGATCACCCTGCCGCTGTCGCTCAACACGGTGGTGACCGTGGTGCTGGTCAACAGCATCTTCATCTGGAACGACTTCATCTTCGCCAACACCTTCGTGCTGTCCGAGGACCTGAAGACCATCCCGCTGGGACTGCAGAACTACATCGGCGCAATGGGAAAGGTGGACTGGACGGCCACATTCGCCGCCGTATGCGTCACCATCACCCCGCTGCTGCTGGTCTTCCTGGTCCTCAACAAGGCCATGATCCAGGGACTTGAGAGCGGGGCGACCAAGGGATGACCGCCGCAGCAGCCGGATATACTCCTGACGGAGGGCAGATGAATTCAAGGGAGAACAAGCCGGGAGAACCCGCGCCTGCGGCCAGCTCCCCGCACCGGCCCGAACGCGCCCACCCTGTCACGCTCCGCGACGTCGCCGAGGCGGCAGGGGTCTCCACTGCCACGGTGTCGCTGGTGGTCAACAAGAAAAAAGACGCCCGCATTGCCGAAGAAACCCGCCAGCGCGTCAAGGATGCCATCCGCGCGCTGGGCTACCGGCCCAACGCGATGGCCAAGACCCTGGTCAGCGGCACCTCCCGGTTCATCGGACTGGTGGCCGACGGCGTTGCCACCACTCCCTTCGCCGGCCAGATCATCCACGGCGCCCAGGACGAGGCATGGAAGCACGGCTACGCCCTCCTGATTGCGAACACCGAGGGCAACCGGGAGCTTGAACAGGACGCGATCAGCATGATGCTCGAGTACAAAGTGCGCGGCATCCTCTATTCCACCTGGTTCCACCGCGAAACTGACATTCCGGCTTCGCTGCGGGAAGCGGACTTTGTCCTGGTGAACTGCTTCGCCACCGAGCCGGGGGCACGGGCCGTGGTGCCGGACGAGGTGCAGGGCGGAAAGTCGGCCACCGAGATCCTGCTGCGGCACGGGCACCGCCGCATTGCGTTCATCAACGCCACCATTCCCGCCCCTGCCAAGGACGGACGGCTCCTGGGGTACAGGCAGGCGCTCGAGGAAGCCGGCATTGCCTTCGACCCCGGCCTGGTCATGGAAGCCTATCCGGACCAGGAAGGCGGCTACGGCGCAACCGGTGCACTGCTCAAACGCGGCGCCACCGCCGTCTACTGCTACAACGACCGGATGGCCATGGGCCTCTACGACGGGCTGCGTGAGCACGGTTTGTCCATCCCGGAGGACATCGCCGTGGTCGGCTTCGACAACCAGGAAGTCATCGCCGCGCACCTGCGGCCGCCGCTCTCCACCGTGGCATTGCCCCACTACGAGCTGGGCGCCGCAGGGGTGCGCATATTGCTCGGGCTGGAGGAGACGGCAGGAGCGGAGGCGGCGAGAATCCACTGCCCCACGGTGGAACGGACATCGGTCCAAGTCACAGCCTCCGCATAAGCCGGTCACGCCTGATGCCTGGGGCGTGGTGCTCCGGACGGCGGCAGGCCGCCGTCGTCATACTTCCTGCTTGGGGGTTCAGCGCGCTCCCTCATCATGGTCAAATGGGAGGGTTGTACGGCCGCCCGAGTCCGACCACGGCCTCGGCCACATGGAAGGAAACACATGACCGATCACCAGGACCACCCCCCGATCCCCACCCCGGGAAGTGCCCAGGGCCTGGACCGCAAGGTTGAGGGCGGGTGCCCGGTCGCACATGACAGCGTGACCTCGCATGGCAGTGAGAGCGAGAATCCGGCGATCGACTCGCCGCAGCCCAAAGGACACCGTCCCCGCACCGTTGCGGACTGGTGGCCGAACCAGCTCGATCTCTCCGTGCTCCACGCCCACAACCCGGCGGGCAACCCGCTCGGCCCCTCGTTCAGCTACCGCGAAGAATTCCAGAAGCTGGATGTGGAGGCGCTCAAGCAGGACATCACCCAGGTCCTGACCACGTCCCAGGACTGGTGGCCCGCAGACTTCGGCCACTACGGCGGCCTCATGATCCGGCTGAGCTGGCACGCCGCCGGCACCTACCGCGTCCACGACGGCCGCGGCGGCGCGGGCGACGGCAGCCAGCGGTTCGCCCCGCTTAACAGCTGGCCGGACAACGCCAACCTGGACAAGGCCCGGCGCCTGCTGTGGCCGGTCAAGCAGAAGTACGGCCAGAAGCTCTCGTGGGCGGACCTGCTGGTGCTGGCGGGCAACGTGGCCCTCGAATCGATGGGCTTCAAGACGTTCGGCTTCGCCTTCGGCCGCGAGGACGTGTGGGAGCCCGAGGAGATCTTCTGGGGTCCCGAAGACACGTGGCTCGGCGACGAACGCTACATCGGCGAAGGCCAGATGGCGGAAGAAGTGGGCTCCACCGAGATGGGCCTGATCTACGTGAACCCCGAGGGGCCCATGGGCAACCCGGATCCCAAACTCGCGGCCACGTTCATCCGTGAAACCTTCAAACGGATGGCGATGAACGACGAAGAGACCTTCGCGCTGATTGCCGGCGGCCACACGTTCGGCAAGACGCACGGTGCCGGTGACGCCGACGCCCATGTCGGTCCCGAGCCCGAGGGCGCAGACCTCGAGACGCAAGGCCTGGGCTGGCTAAGCACGTACGGCATCGGCAAGGGGGCTGACACGATCACCTCCGGCCTGGAAGTCACGTGGACCGACCGGCCCACCCAATGGAGCAACCGCTTCCTCGAGATCCTGTTCGAATACGAGTGGGAGCTGGTCAAGAGCCCAGCCGGCGCCCACCAGTGGGTTGCCAAGGATGCTCCGGAGATCATCCCGGACGCATACGACCCGGAAAAGAAGCACCGGCCCACGATGCTCACCACCGACCTGTCGCTGCGCTTCGACCCGATCTATGCCGAAATCGGGCAGCGGTTCCTGAAGAACCCGGAGGAGTTCCAGCTCGCCTTCGCCAAGGCCTGGTACAAACTGCTGCACCGCGACATGGGTCCGGTGGGCCCGCACATGCTGGGGCCGTGGGTTCCGGAGGCCCAGCTGTGGCAGGATCCGGTTCCGGCCGTGGACCACGAGCTGATCGGCCAGCAGGACATCGACTCGCTCAAGGCGCAGCTCCTGGACTCGGGGCTGTCCGTCGCGCAGCTGGTCCGCACTGCCTGGGCGTCGGCATCCACCTACCGCAAGACGGACAGGCGCGGCGGGGCCAACGGCGCGCGGATCCGGCTGGAGCCCCAGCGCGGCTGGGAGGTGAACGAGCCCGACCAGCTCGCCACTGCCCTGCAGGCGATCGAGAGGGTCCAGCAGCAGTTCAACTCCGGCCAGGCCGGAGGCAAGAAGGTCTCGCTGGCCGACCTGATCGTCCTCGGCGGGTGCGCCGCGGTGGAGAAGGCCGCCAGCGACGCCGGGTTCCCCGTCACCGTGCCGTTCCACCCCGGCCGCACGGACGCCTCCCAGGACCAGACCGACGTCGATTCCTTCCAGTACCTGCAGCCGCGGGCTGACGGATTCCGCAACTACGTCCGGCCCGGCGAGAAGCTCCAGCCGGAGACCCTCCTGCTGGACAAGGCGTACCTGCTGGGCCTCTCCGCACCGGAGATGACGGCGCTCGTGGGCGGCATGCGCGCCCTCGGCGCCAACCTCGGCGATTCCCTGCACGGCGTGCTCACCACCCGGCCGCAGGTCCTGACCAACGACTTCTTCGTCAACCTGCTCTCCCCCGGCACCAAGTGGAAGGCGTCGGAGGCAGAGGAAAACGTCTACGAGATCAGTGACGTCACCACCGGCGAAGTGAAGTGGACCGCCACGCCGGTGGACCTGGTGTTCGGCTCCAACTCGCAGCTGCGGGCACTGTCCGAGGTGTACGCGAGCGAGGACGGCAAGGAGAAGTTCGTCAACGACTTCGTGGCCGCATGGACAAAGGTCATGGACGCTGACCGCTTCGACCTGCGGTAAAGGATCACCTCAAGGGCCGGCTGCTTTGCAGCCGGCCCTTTCTCTTGCCCTGCCCCTTGACGCGCGTCGCCCTCCTTCCCTACACTTTTCATAAAGCAGAATCTAAATTCCACAAAGCGGAAACGGTTGGAATGCCGAGTCGCAAGGGAAGATGGATCAAAGCCCTCCCCGGAAGGACCTACGATGACGTACACAGTGAACTGCTCCATCCTGCTGACGGAGCTGCCCCTGCTCGAGCGGCCGGCCGCAGCCAAGGCAGCAGGCTTCGACGCGGTCGAGTTCTGGTGGCCGTTCGAATCCTCCGTTCCCGCGGATTCAGAGATCACCAGGTTCGAGAACGCCATCAAGGACGCCGGGGTGCAGCTCACCGGCCTGAACTTCAACGCGGGCAACATGCCCGGCGGCGACCGCGGCCTGGTCTCCTGGACGGGCCGCGAGTCCGAGTTCCAGGACAACATCGAGGTCGTGGCCGGCATCGGCGAGCGCCTGGGCTGCAAGGCCTTCAACGCCCTCTACGGCAACCGGCAGGAGGACGCCACCGCCGAAGAGCAGGACGAGCTGGCCGCCAGGAACCTGGCCGCAGCAGCCGAAGGCGTGGCCCGCATCGGCGGCACGGTCCTCCTCGAACCCGTCAGCGGTGCACCGAAGTACCCTCTGCTCACCGCTGAGGACGCACTCCGGGTCATCGCCCGCGTCAAGGCTGAATCCGGTGCCACCAACATCAAGTTCCTCGCCGACTTCTACCACCTCGCAGTCAACGGCGACGACGTCGAATCCGTCATCGAAAACCACGCCAAGGACTTCGGCCACATCCAGATCGCCGACAATCCCGGCCGCGGTGCACCAGGCACCGGAACCCTCCCGCTGGGCGAATGGATCGCCCGCAGCCGTGAACTCGGCTACGAGGGCTACATCGGCCTCGAGTACAAGGAACCGCAGGAAACCGCCTTCAGCTGGGCCATCCGCCAGCGCGTTTCCCAGTAATCTCCGCCAGCACCACCACAAGACTTTAGAAAGAGAACCATCATGAGCAACGTTGCAGTCATCGGACTCGGAATCATGGGCCTGCCCATGGCCATCAACCTGGTCAAGGCCGGCCACACCGTCACCGGCTTCAACCGCAGCCAGGACAAGATCGACAAGCTCGTCTCTGAAGGCGGCAAGGGCGCCACCAGCATCGCGGACGCCGTCAAGGACGCCGACGTCGTCATCACCATGGTCCCGGACTCCCCTGACGTCGAAGGCGTCGTCACCGGCAAGGACGGCGTCTTCGCCAATGCCAAACAGGGCACCTTGTGGATTGACGCCTCCAGCATCCGCCCCGACGTCGCCAAGCGCCTCTCCGACGAAGCCCGCGAAGCCGGCATCCGCCCCCTCGACGCCCCGGTCTCCGGCGGCGAACAGGGCGCCATCGACGCCGCCCTCTCCATCATGGTCGGCGGCGACAAGGCAGACTTCGACGCCGCCTCGGACGTCCTGAACGCCGTCGGCAAAACCATCGTCCACGTCGGCCCCTCCGGCTCCGGCCAGACCGTCAAGGCAGCCAACCAGCTCATCGTCGCCGTCAACATCGAAGTCCTCGGCGAAGCCATCGCCTTCCTCGAGGCCTACGGCGTGGACACCGACGCCGCCCTCAAGGTCCTCGGCGGCGGCCTGGCCGGCTCCAAGGTCCTGGACCAGAAGGGCCAGAAGATGCTCGACCGCAACTTCGACCCCGGCTTCCGCCTCGCCCTGCACCACAAGGACCTCGGCATCGTCACCTCCGCCGCCCGCGAAGCCAACGTCGCCGTCCCCCTCGGCGCCGTCGTCGCCCAGCTCGTCGCCGCCACCGTCAACCAGGGCGACGGCGCACTGGACCACTCCGGACTCTTCAAGCAGGTCCTCCAGCTCAGCGGCAGGAAATAGGACAGGCCGCAACAAAACCAGCCCCTCCGAAACGGGGCACATCGGTACAGACACGCCGGCCGCCGTCGTCCATTACGACGGCGGCCACCCCCAAAGTGCCCCACGACGGTTCGTGGGGGTACTTCAGCACACCCTCCCCACCCGCTCCCTAACCTCGCAAGCTCGGTCAGGGAACCCTGCGGGCGTGGGCCCACAGACTTCCCAAGCTTTCAAGGAGCACCCCCATGAGCAAGATGCGTACCGTTGATGCAGCGGTTGCCATCCTGGAAAAGGAAGGCGCCATCGAGGCGTTCGGCCTGCCAGGCGCCGCCATCAACCCTTTCTATTCCGCAATGCGCGCCCACGGCGGCATCCGCCACACCCTGGCCCGCCACGTTGAAGGCGCCAGCCACATGGCCGACGGCTTCAGCCGCGCCAAGGACGGCAATATCGGCATCTGCATCGGCACGTCCGGCCCCGCCGGCACGGACATGATCACCGGCCTCTACGCCGCCTGGGCCGATTCCATCCCCATGCTCTGCATCACCGGCCAGGCGCCGGTGGCCAAGCTGCATAAGGAAGACTTCCAGGCCGTGGACATCGAGTCCATCGCCAAGCCCGTCACCAAGATGGCCATGACCATCCTGGAGCCCGGCCAGGTTCCCGGCGCCTTCCAGAAGGCCTTCCAGCTGATGCGCTCCGGCCGCCCCGGCCCCGTCCTGCTGGACCTGCCCATCGACGTGCAGCTGGCCGAGATCGAATTCGACATCGACACCTACGAGCCCCTGCCCGTTGAGAAGCCCAAGGCCTCCCGCAAGCAGCTGGAAAAAGCACTGGACATGCTCACCGCGGCCAAGCACCCGCTGATCGTGGCCGGCGGCGGCATCATCAACGCCGGTGCTTCCGCGCAGCTGGTGGAACTGGCCGAGATCCTCAACGTTCCGGTGATCCCCACCCTGATGGGCTGGGGCGCCATCCCGGACGACCACCAGCTGATGGCCGGCATGGTGGGCCTGCAGACCTCGCACCGCTACGGCAACGAGAACTACCTGCAGAGCGACTTCGTGATCGGCATCGGCAACCGCTGGGCCAACCGCCACACCGGCGGCCTGGAGACCTACACCGCGGGCCGGAAGTTCGTTCACATCGACATCGAGCCCACGCAGATCGGCCGCGTGTTCTCCCCCGACCTGGGCATCGCGTCCGACGCCGGTGCGGCGCTGGCCGGGCTGGTTGAGCTCGCCAAGGAGCGCAAGGCGGCAGGGTCCCTGCCGGACTACAGCGCGTGGGTGGCCGAGTGCCAGGACCGCAAGGCCTCCCTGCACCGCAAAACCCACTTCGAGAACATCCCCATCAAGCCGCAGCGCGTGTATGAGGAGATGAACAAGTCCTTCGGCCGCGACACCATCTACGTGTCCACCATCGGCCTGTCCCAGATCGCCGGGGCGCAGATGCTGCACGTGTTCGGTCCGCGCAAGTGGATCAACGCCGGCCAGGCAGGCCCGCTGGGCTGGACCGCCCCGGCCGCGCTCGGCGTCGTCCGCGGCAAGCCGGACGAGACCGTGGTGGCGCTTTCCGGCGACTACGACTTCCAGTTCATGATCGAGGAACTGGCCGTGGGCGCGCAGTTCAACCTCCCGTACGTCCACGTGGTGGTGAACAACTCCTACCTGGGCCTGATCCGGCAGTCGCAGCGCGGCTTCAACATGGAGCAGAACGTGTCCCTGGCGTTCGACAACATCAACTCCCCGGAGACCAACGGCTACGGCGTGGACCACCTGAAGGTGGCCGAGGGCCTGGGCTGCAAGGCCGTGCGCGTGGAGGACCCCAACGACCTCGCCGCCGCCTTCGACAAGGCCAAGGCCCTGATGGGCGAGTTCCAGGTTCCCGTGGTGGTGGAAGTGATCCTGGAAAAGGTCACCAACATCTCCATGGGCGTGGAAATCAATGCCGTGAACGAGTTCGAGGAACTGGCAGAGTCCGCCGCGGACGCCCCCACTGCCATCCTGGCGCTGCAGGCTTGAACCATGCGGATCGTCATTGCCCCGGACAAGTTCAAGGGATCCCTCTCCGCCCCGGAAGTCTGCGCGCACCTGGAGAAGGGCCTGCAGCGCGGGGCGGGCGGCAACCTTGAGGTGGTCCGGATTCCGGTGGCCGACGGCGGCGAGGGAACCCTCGATGCCGCCGTTGGCTCCGGTTTCACCCGCCGCACCGCCACGGTGGCCGGCCCCCTCGGCCAGCCGGTGGAAGCGGACTTCGCGGTCCGGAACCACGAGGCCGTCATTGAGATGGCCACCGCCTCCGGGCTGGCCCTGGTCCCCCAGGTGGCACGCGGCGGCCGGCCGGACTCCGCCTCAGCCCTTGCGGCCACCAGCCTGGGCACCGGCCAGCTGATCGGCGCCGCCCTGGATGCGGGCTGCCGCCGCATGGTGTTGGGGGTGGGCGGCAGCGCCAACACCGACGGCGGTGCGGGGCTCCTGCAGGGGCTCGGGGCCAGGTTCCTGGACAGCAGGAACAACGAGCTGCCGCCGGGCGGTGCTGCGCTGGCAAACCTGCATAGCATCGACTTCACCGACTTTGAGCCCCGGCTGGTGGACACACGCTTTGTGCTGGCATCCGACGTCGACAATCCCCTGCTGGGCGCGTCCGGCGCCGCGGCGATTTTCGGGCCGCAGAAGGGTGCCACGCAGCAAGACGTCGACGTGCTCGACGCCGCCCTGGCCAGGTTTGTCGAAGTCCTGGCCAGGGAAATCGGATTCCGTGCCGTCAAGGCCGCCGAAGCCCCCGGCGCGGGGGCGGCCGGCGGGGTGGGCTACGCCGCCATCGCCGCCCTG
>NZ_JBNHFD010000055.1:0-25131 GCF_059089865.1 Arthrobacter sp. Y3221157 | reverse complement strand
GCAGGCCGGCGGGGCAACGGTGGCCATGGCCGGCGACGGCGTCAACGACGCTGCGGCCCTGGCGCAGGCGGACCTGGGGATTGCCATGGGTTCCGGCACCGACGTAGCCATCGAGGCCGCGGACCTGACGGTCATGGGCAACGACCTCGCCCAGGTGGCCCAGGCAATCGAGCTGTCCCGGAAGACCCTGGCGACGATCAAAACGAACCTGTTCTGGGCCTTCTTCTACAACGCAGTGGGGATCCCCGTGGCCGCGCTGGGGCTGCTCAATCCCATGATCGCCGGCGCCGCAATGGCGGCAAGCTCAGTCCTGGTGGTGGCCAACTCGCTGCGGCTGCGCAGCTTCGGCAAGTAACCTGCCGGCGGGCCGCCGGGAAACCAGGGCGGTTCAGGCCGCGCCGTACCGGACGGCGGCGCGCGCCTTTGCCTTGGCAGCCTCGGCGTCCCGGTCCTTGGGCGGAGCCTGCGTCACCAGCGAATCGAGGAGGTGCTGGGTGATGTGGGCGATCTCGTGGACCGCCTCATCGAAGGCCTCCTGGTTCGCCTTCGAGGGCTTGCTGCTGCCGCTGATCTTGCGCACGTACTGCAGCGCGGCGGCATGCACTTCCTCGGAGGTGGCGTGCGGCTCGAAGTTGTGGAGGGTTCGAATATTCCGGCACATAAGGCCATGCTAGGCTCTGGAGCGCCTGGGATCGACCCCTTCCGTACGGGCTGGCAGGCAGCCGTCCATGGGGAGTCCGGCATGGGCAGAGGTGCCCATCGACACTGTTTCAGCGGCCGGGATCGGTTTTAAGCCTCGCGGCTGCCGCCTGCTGCTGCCTGCCCTACGGGACGGGTTCGACGTCGTTCGCGTGCTCCAGCGGGGACGGCGCCTTCGGTCCGGCTTCCTTGCCAGGCCCTGCTGCTGTTTCCGCGGCCGGGGCCCGCAGTTCATCGAGCCGCACCAGGATGACGCCGCCTACGATCAGCACACCGCCCAGCAGCTGGATGGCACCCGGCAGTTCGCCCAGCAGCAGCCAGGCCCAGACCACCGCGAAAAGAACCTCGGTGAGCGAGACGAAGGACGCCACCTTGGAACCCAGAGCCCGGGCAGCCACGATGCCGGAGACATAAGCGAGGACTGTCGCCAGGACCACCAGGCCGGCGAGGGAAACCCACCACGGGGCAACCCACCCCCCGAGCTTCGTGTCCGCTGTGCTGAAGGTCATGGGCAGCAGGCCGGTTGCACCGGCCAGCCACATGACCGCTGCCCCCACCATCAGGCCACCCGAGGCCAGCACGATGGGGGGCAGGGTGTCGTTCTCCTTGGCGGTAATGAAGAAGTACATGGCCAGGCAGACCGCTGCAGCAATCCCCCAAAGGACGCCCACGGGATCCACCTTCACGGCGCCGGTGAGGTCCAAGACCAGCACCAGGCCGGCCAGGGAGAGCAGGGTACCGCCGAGCGTCAGCGCCCGCGGCCGCCTCCGGCTGGCGGCCCAGAGCCAGAGCACAATCAGGACGGGCGCCAGATACTCCAGGAGCAGGGCGACGCCCACGGACAGGCGGGCCACCGCATTGAAGTAGAACAACTGGCATGCTGCCACCCCGATCAGGCCAAACAGGAGGATGGTCAGCCAGTTGTCCCGCAGCTGGTGCCAGCGTCCGCGCAGGGCAAGGATGGCCGGGATGGCGAGGATCAGGGCGGCGCCGGTCAGCCGGAGCGTCACGGCCGCTCCCGTGGACCAGCCGGTTTCCAGCAGTGCTTTGGCGAACGAGCCGGAGGTTCCGAAGACGGCGGAGGAAAACAGCGCGATGCCAAGTCCGGACGCCAGGAATCCCCGGCCGGCCGCCTGGGCCACACGGCTCTGGGGTTGGTTGTTGGCGGCAGGCACCGTTGCCTCCTGTCAGGAGTAAAGTGGGGTATTGGTCATGACAGTACCCGTCTGCGCTGTAAGGAGTCAAGATGGTTTTTGCCCCTGACACTGAGGTGGCGCTGCGCTCCGTGGTGGACCTCATCAATTCAGCGGCGAACGGCCGGGAGGAGCTGGCCAGCCAGGCGGACCTTGACGCCTTTCTGGAAGCCGAGGGATTTACCGGATCAAGGACCAGGGACGCCGCGGAACTGGACAGCGTCCGCGCACTGCGCCACGAACTCGCCGGGCTCTGGACCGCGGATGAGGAGACGGCGGTGGGAATTGTGAACCGGTTGCTGCGCTCGGCCAACGCCCTGCCGCAGCTGGTCAAGCACGACGGCTGGGACTGGCACCTGCATGCCGCTGCTCCCGAAGCCCCGCTGGCTGACCGGATGAGCACGGAAGCGGCCATGGCTCTCGCGGACGTGATCCGCGGCAAGGAGATGGACCGGCTGCGCACCTGTGAGGCGGAGGACTGCGACGCCGTTGTCCTTGACCTCACCCGGAACAGGTCCAAGCGCTACTGCGATACCGGGAACTGCGCCAACCGGGCACACGTGGCCGCCTACCGGGCACGGCAGGCGGCAGCGGGCTGAGCAGGCGGAAAGCCTGCCCGCAGGCGGGTCAGCGCTCCGCTGGTCCTTCAGGGCCGGCGTCGGAAGCGGGCGGATTGGAGGCACCCGGAGCGCCGAAGCCATGGGAGGACTTCTTGGCTGAGCTGAGGTTGATGCCGGATCCCTTGCCCAGGTGCTCGGCGTTTTCCTTGTAGCTCATTGAAAGCATGGCCGCGATGACCAGGGTGACGATGAAGGCGATGCCGGCGCCGGTGAAGGCGAGGTCGAAGCGGGGCGTCTTGGCACTGCCTCCTGAGGCGAAGATCAGTACCGCCATGAAGGTGACGACGGCCCAGAACGCGGAGAACATCAGCGGCCCCTTCACCGAGGTCCGCAGCCTGCGCGGTTTTCCTGGATGCTGGTCTGCCACTGTAAGTCCTCCCTGCAGGCGGCATGCCGGCCGTCCTGGTTTAGGTGATGTGCTGGTGCGCCGGCCCAATTTTCTACGAGAAGTAGAACCGCGCCCTCCTAGTTTACGGCTTGTGGGCGCCGGCCCGGGCATCGTGCCGGAGCGTCAGGCCGGAGAGCACCCACAACACGCCGGAAATGATGGCGCCGCCTCCGGCCACCCCCAGCAGGGCGTGGGCGCCAAGGCTGATGAAGAAGGGCAGGACGGCGGCGGTTCCGAGGCCAATAATGCCGGACGCGATCCAGTCCCGGGCCAGGACGTGCCGGCCGCGGTGGCGGAGGCCGCACCACAGCTCAAGCGCCCCCGCGGCGCCCAGGCCAAGGGCGGCTACGACGGCGAACAGCAGGTCGCCGTGCAGCAGCACCAGCGCGAAACCGGCACCGGTCAGCACCGAGCCCGCGGCGGAGAGCAGTTTGCCGGGCACGGACTCCCGCGGGAAACCCGTGGCCGGCGCACCCCAGAGGGTTACCACGCCGGTGGCCAGCAGGTACAACCCGCCGGCCCAGCCCATGACTTCAATGGAGGGCGAGGGCCAGAAGATGGTCACGGCACCGAACACCAGCGCAGCCGCAGAGCGGAGCAGGACCGGCTTCCACAGGTCGGACCGGGGAGCGGCTTTGGGAGCGGCGCCTGCGGGGGTAAGTGGTTGCGTCACCGGACCAGTTTAGTGGGGAGCGCTTCGCCGTGTATCGAGGGTGGGCGCAAAAGTCAGGCCGAGCCCAGGACCATCCACCGGTCCGCCCTGGCACGGAGGCCCAAAGTCACTGCCCGGGCGGCCATATAACCCACCGCGAAGGCCGCCCAAAGCCAACCCAGGCCCGTCGCCCCGGCGGCGCCGGACCAGGCGACGGCGGCCAGCAGGGGCAGATAGACGGCGAGGTTCACCAGTCCGGCCAGCGCCAGGTACCTGGCATCCCCGGCGCCAATCAGCACACCGTCCAGGACGAAGACGTACCCGGCAACGGGCTGGCCGGCGGCAAGGATCCACAGGGCAACAGCCAGGACGGACTGCACCTCCCGGTCGGCCGTAAAGAGTGCCCCCACCCAGGGCGCCACCGCCGCCAGCAGCAGTCCGGTCAGCACGCCGAGGCCGATGCCCCAGCGGATCATTGTCCGCGTAAGCGCGCGCGCCTTGGCGGCATTGGAGGCCCCCAACTCCTTGCCGATCAACGCCTGGGCGGCAATTGCCAACGCATCCAGGGCAAAAGCCAGGAACGAAAAGATTGTCATCGCCAGCTGGTGCGCTGCAAGGTTCACGGCGCCCTGCCCGGTCACCACCAGCACCGTCACCAGGATGGCTGCGCGCAGGCTCAAGGTGCGCAGCATGAGCCAGGACCCCACCCTGGTCATGCTCCGGATCCCCCGCCAGCTGGGGAGGAGGCTGACGCCGTGCCGGACGGCGTTGCGCCGGACCATTGCCACATACACGCAGGCCATGGCCCACTGCGCCAGGCTGGTCCCGACCGCGGAGCCGGTGACCGACAAGCCGAGACCGTAGACCAGCCAAAGGTTCAGGACGATGTTTATTCCGAAGCCGGCGGTGGCAACTACCAGCGGCGTCCGCGTATCCTGCAGGCCACGGAGGACCCCGGTCCCGGCAAAGACCAGGAGCATGGCCACCAGTCCCGGCATGGACCAGCGCAGGTAATCCACGGCGAAGGTGCGGACTTGCCCCTCCGCGCCCATCAGCCCGATCAGCGGCTCAGCTGCCGCGAAGCCGGCCACCGCAAGGACGACGCCTAGCAGCAGTGCCAGCCAGACGCCGTCGCGCCCCGCCGCCAGGGCCCTACCCAACTGCCCCTCGCCGATGGCACGTGCCACCGCCGGGGTTGTTGAGTAGGCCAGGAACACCATGAGCCCGACGGCGGTGTGCAGCACCGCCGATGCCAGTCCGACCCCGGCCAGCTGCTCCACCCCCAGGTGCCCCACGATGGCCGAGTCCGCGAGCAGGAACAGGGGTTCGGCCACCAGCGCGCCGAAAGCGGGGACGGCGAGGCGGAGGATTTCCCGGCCGTGGCTCCTGCGGGCTGCCACGCGAAGGGGGGTTGATGGTTGGGGCACCGTGCCAGCTTAACGGGGAGACCCTGGCCGTGCCTTGGGATAGACATTCATGACAAAGTTCACACTTCAGGCACGATAGTTGACTCTTCAACTATTTTTGCTGAAGACTGGAAGGCATGAACCAGCCCCGACTTACCACCACCGCCCTCACCGCCCTGCGCATCATCCTCGGCTTCCTCTTTGCAGCCCACGGCTGGCAGAAGTTCTCCGAGTGGACCATCCCCGGCACCCAGGCCTCCTTCGCCAAGATGGGCGTGCCCGCTGCGGAGATCGCGGCCCCGGCGGTAGCCGTCCTCGAACTCGCCGGCGGCATTGCCCTCATCCTGGGAATCCTCACCCGGGTCGTTGCCGCACTTCTGGCCCTCGACATGCTCGGCGCCCTCTTCCTGGTCCACGCCTCCGCAGGTGTCTTCGCTGCGAACGGCGGCTACGAACTGGTGCTGCTGTTGGCAGCGGCGGCCTTCGCGCTGGCGCTTACCGGCGCCGGCCGCCTCTCGGTGGACCGGGCCCTCTTCGGCCGCAACAACTCCAGGCTGGCCATCCTCGCCTGAATAGGAACCAGGAAGGCTAAATCCCGACGGCGGCCGCGCACCCAGGTGCCTCGGCCGCCGTCGGGAATTAACCATCAAGCCGGCCATCATTGGCCAACAAATTCGAACAGCAAACATCACTTCCACGCGGGAAAGATCGGGAAAACGCTTGCCTTGCGCCGCGGCAAGCTGATAGACCATGGTGAGTGCAGCGTGCGAGCTGCATCACCCGCACCCAGGTCTCAGCCTCATTACCCCGGCTCCCCCTTCGGGATCCACCCTCAAAATGCAATGTGCACCCTCTGGAGCGCACTGCTTTTGAATCGTTCCAACCGACCGGGCTGCGTTGCTACCGCTCATCGAAGGAGATGTCCGTGAACCAACCCCCGCAACCTATCCTCGAAACCCTGGAAGGCCCGCCACGGCGGCGACGCCTTGCCGCTTCCGGCGCCAAGGCCGCCACCGCAGCCATCGCCTCGGCTGCGATAGCCTTCACCGGCCTCCCCGCTGTCCATGCGAACACCGCCCTGCCCCCTGTGGGAAGCGGGTTCAAGTTCGACTTCGGTCCCGGGGCAACGGCGGCCGGCTACACGCATGTGGAGGCCGGCACGCAGTACTCCGCAGCAGGAAAGTTCGGCTTTGCGGACAGTGCCGCCACCTCCGGCACGGACCGCGGCACCGGCGACGCCCTCCGTTCCGACTTCGTGCAGGCCCAGGGCAGCACCTTCCTCGTGGACCTTCCGAACGGTGATTACACGGTCAAGCTGATAGCCGGCGACGCCGCGGAAGCAACCAACATCGCCATCACAGCGGAGAAAATGGCCAAGGTCCAGCTCACGGACAAGCCTGCCGGCCAGTACCTGGAGATGGAGTTCCCCATTTCACTGGTGGACGGCCAGCTGAACCTCGACTTCAGCGGCACCGCGGCCAAAATCAACTCGCTGGTCATCGCCGCGCGGGCCCCCCGCACCGCCACCAGCGATCCTGGCGTCTACCTTGCCGGCGACTCGACGGTCCAGACCTACGATCCCGGCTACGTCCCGCAGGCGGGCTGGGGCCAGATGATCGACCGCTACTTCGACGGCGCCGTGACCTTCCGCAACCACGCCATCGGCGGCAGGAGCTCGAAGAACTTCATCAGCCAGGGACGCCTGGACGAAATCCTGCGCGTCATCAATCCCGGCGACTACCTGATGGTCCAGTTCGGCCACAATGACGCCACCATCGGCGTGGATGACCGGTATGCGTCCCCCGCAGACTACAAGGAATACCTCCGCACCTACGTCCATGGCGCCCGCCAGCGCGGTGCAACCCCCATCCTGGTGACGCCGGTGGGCCGCCGCGACTACGACGAGGCCACGGGCAAGTTCCGCGTCAGCTTCCCCGAATACGTTGCCAAGATGCAGGAGCTTGCGGCCGAGGAAAACGTGGCCCTGGTGGACCTCTCCGCCTCAAGCCGTGCGTACTACGACCAGATCGGCCCCGAGGACACCAAGTCCGTCTTCCTCCACGTTGATGCCGGCGTCTACCCCAACCGGCCCACCGGCACCGTGGACAACACCCACTTCCAGGAATATGGCGCCATCCAGATCGCCCGCCTGGTCGCAGGCGCCGTGAAGAGCCTGAACCTGCCCCTGGCCACGCGCGTCCGGGAGGTGGCGCCGCCGTCGTCCGTTCCCGCAAAGCCGCAGGGACTGGTGGCGGGAAGCATCTCCAATGCCGGGGCACTGCTCAAATGGCAGCCGGTCGAAGGTGCCGACATCTACAAGGTGTACCGCAAGCTGGCCGACGAACCCGACAGCTCGTACATGCTCACCACCACCGCCACCGTTCCCACCGCCAACCTGGCCGGACTTGCCGAAGGCACGGCCTACAGCGTCCGGGTGGCCGCGATGAACGGCAAGGGCCTGTCCGAGCCCAGCGACGCACTGGCCCTGACCACCAAAAAGGCGAAGTACAAGTTCGACTTCGGCCCGGTGGGGGCACCGGTGGAAGCAGGCTACACCGAGGTGAACCGGACCATGCCCTACACCCCGGAACGGACGTTCGGCTTCAAGGACACCTCCGTCCTCAGCGACCGCGACCGAGGCGCCGTGACCAGCAACCTCCTCCGGGACTTCGTCCTGAGCGGCAGCAGCCTTGAGTTCCGGCTGGACGTCCCCAACGGCACCTACGCCCTGAAGACATACCACAGCGACTGGATCGGCTCCACCCGGACGGACGTTGCTGCCGAGGGCATCCCGTTCGGGCAGGTGTCCTCAGGCAGGGAATCCTCCGCCACCAAGATCATCAACCAGGTCCTGGTCTCAGACGGGCAGCTGAACCTGGCCATCAGCGGGTCCGGCCAGCGGCTCAACGGCCTGGAGGTCACCCCGCTGCTGGTCGGGCCCACCAACCTGCGCACCACTGCAGTGAACGCCGCCGCAGACCCCGCCACCGTGGACCTTGCCTGGGATCCGGTGGCCGACGCCGCGAGCTACAAGGTGTTCCGGCAGGCCTCCTTTGAGACCGAGCCCCAGTTGGTGGCTGAAAACGTGGCGGCTCCGGCCTTCCAGGACACCACCGCCTTCCCGGGGCTCTCCTACAAGTACTTCGTGACCGCCCTGGACAGCACCGGCCTTGAGTCGGTCAGCTCCAACACCGCGGAGACCGCGCTGGTTGATCCGGCCACCCCGGTCCCGGCCGCCACCGCCAAGGTGGACATCAAGGCAGTGGAGAAGACCAGCGTCACCCTCAAATGGCAGAAGGTGGCCGACGCCGCCGCCTACCAGGTCTACCGCTCCACCTCGCCGGACGGGCCCTTCGAGTACGTCGGCCGCGCATCCGAGGTGAACTTCACCGACTACACCGTGCTGACCACCATCAGGTACTACTACCGGGTGACCACCGTCAACAAGGGCGGCGAGTCGCTCCCCTCCCCCGTGATCGGCACGGAAAAGATCACGGTGGTCAACCGGCAGATGGAGCAGATTGACCGTGCTCCCGTGGCACTCCTGACCGAGGGCGGTGTACGGGTGGGCTGGCGCATGCTGGGCCTGGACCCGGAGCAGATTGGGTTCCACGTGATCCGCGATGGCGTGCAGCTCACCGAGGAGCCCATCCGCAACAGCACCACCTTCCTTGACCCGGCCGGGACGGCCGCTTCCCGCTACGCCATCAAGGCCGTTGGCGCCGGTGGGGACCAGCTGACCGCGGAGTTCACGCCGCTGGCGCAGGACTACCTTTCGGTGAAGCTGGACAAACCGGCTGACGACTACACCAAAGACGGGCAGCCCTACACCTACTCCGCCGGTGACGCGAGCGTCGCGGACCTGGACGGGGACGGCACGTACGAAATCATCCAGATGTGGTCCCCGTCCAATTCCAAGGACAACTCGCAGGCGGGCTACACGGGCACGGTCTACGTGGACGCCTACCGGATGGACGGCACCAGGCTCTGGCGGATCAACATGGGACCGAACATCCGTGCCGGGGCGCACTACACCCAGTTCCTGGCGTACGACTTCGACGGCGACGGCAAGGCCGAAGTGGCCATGAAGACCGCGGACGGAACGCGTGACGGCGCCGGAACGGTCATCGGCAGCGGTAGCGCCGACCACCGGAACAGCAGCGGCTATGTGCTCACCGGCCCGGAGTTCCTCACCGTCTTCCATGGCGCCACCGGCACCGTGATGGACACCGTGGCCTACGATCCGCCGCGCGGGGATGTGGGGGCATGGGGCGATACCTACGGCAACCGCGTGGACCGGTTCCTGGGTGCCGTGGCCTACCTGGACGGGGAACGCCCGTCCATGATGTTCAGCCGCGGCTACTACACCCGCGCAGTCCTGGCCGCCTACGACCTTGTGGGCGGCAAGATCACCAAACGCTGGATCTTCGACTCTGACGCCAGCGGGGCGCAGTACCGCGGACAGGGCAACCACAATATGTCCGTTGCCGATGTGGACGCGGACGGCAAGGACGAGTTCGTCTTCGGTTCCATGACCATCGACGACAACGGCAAGCCGCTCTACACCACCGGCCTGGGCCACGGTGACGCCATCCACACCAGCGATTTCGACCCGTCCCGCCCGGGGCTGGAGACCTTTGCAGCCCACGAGGACATGGGATCCAGCGGCAACCGGGGCGCCACCTTCCGCGACTCCAAGACCGGCGCTGTCCTGTGGAGCATCCCTGCGGTCAGGGACACCGGCCGGGCTGCAATGGGCGACATCGATCCTCGGCACCCGGGCGCCGAGGGCTGGGCCATTGGCGGGGACGCCGCGTGGAACTCCCCCGTCGGCCAGCTCCGCTCCGCCAGGGGTGAGCTGATCGCCGAAAAGATTCCTGCGGCCAACTTCCTGGCCTGGTGGGACGGTGACCTGCTCCGTGAGATCGTCGACCACGACTGGGACGCCACCACAAGCACCGGAACGCCCAGCGTCGCCAAGTGGAACTGGCAGGCCGCAACAAGCGAACGGCTGCTGACCGCAACGGGTGCAAAGTCGAACAACAGCACCAAGGGCACGCCTGCCATCCAGGCCGACCTGCTGGGTGACTGGCGCGAGGAAATCGCCTGGCCTTCGGCTGACAGCACCGAATTGCGGATCTACACCACCACGGCGGGCACGGACATCCGGCTCCGGACCCTGATGCACGATCCGGTGTACCGGTTGTCCGTGGCGCGGGAGAACATCTCCTACAACCAGCCGCCGCACCCGGGCTTCTTCATCGGTGAAGGAATGGATCTTCCTGCCCAGCCGGACATCGTGTACACCCGCGCCGGCTAGGGGTTCCGCGACGCTGCCCCGTCCGCCTTTCCGGCGGACGGGGCAGCTTTGTGTTTCGCCCCAAACCCGCCGGTAACCGGGGGCGTCAGTATGATCGCACCATGACTGCGACCGGCACTTCGAACTCCGTGACCCTGCGCTTCCTGGCCGCCCCAATGGATGTGGGCCACAGCGGCTCGGTGGATGCGGGGACAGTCCTGGAGTGGGTGGACAAGGCCGCCTATGCTGCTGCGGTGGGTTGGGCCAAGTCCTACTGCGTCACCGCCTACGTCGGAAACATCCATTTCGCGGACCCGGTCAACAGCGGCGACATGGTGGAGGTGGAAGCCACCATTGTGTACACCGGACGGTCCTCCATGCATATCCGCACCGTGGTTTCCTCCGGGGATCCCAAAAGCGGGCCCGCCACCATGCGCAGCCAGTGCATGGTGATCTTCGTGGCGGTGGGCGAGGACGGCAAACCTATTCCGGTGCAGCAGTTCGAGCCCGCCACGCCTGCCGAGATCGAGCAGCGCGACCACGCCCTGGCCCGGATCAAGGTCCGCGAACAGATTGTGGAAGCTATGAACCGGCAGGAATATACGGGTGCCGGTACCGCCGAACGGGTTACCCTGCGGTTCATGGCGGCCCCCACCGACGTGAACTGGGGCGGCAAGGTCCACGGCGGCATCGTGATGAAGTGGATCGACGAGGCCGCTTATGTCTGCGCGTCCCGCTACTGCGGCATGGACACAGTGGCGGTATTCTCCGGCGGCGTGCGCTTCTACCGGCCGCTGCTGATCGGACACGTGGTGGAGGTGGAGGCCCGGTTGGTCTACACCGGGACCAAGGGCATGCACGTTGCCGTCCACGTCCGGTCCGGCGACCCCAAGGGCGACGAGCTGAACCTCACCACCTACTGCCTCACCGTCATGGTGGCGCGCGACGCCGAGGGCAACTCCGTGCCTGTCCCCACGTGGGTGCCGGTCAGCGAGGAGGACAAGAGGCTGCACGCGCATGCGCGCGAGCTGCTGGAGATTCGGGGCACCGCCCCTGGAAACCGGCTGCCGAACCACCTGCTTGAGCAGGCTGAGGCGCGCCGCCTGGCCGGACAGGACGCCGGGCCGGCCGCTCCGGCCTGACGCCTTTGCTAGAAGCCGCCGCCCCCGGCGTCGGCCGCCATGTTCGCGAACCGCGAGTAGTGGCCCTGGAAGGCGACCACAATGTCCTTCGTCGGGCCGTTACGGTGCTTGGCCACCAGGATGTCCGCTTCGCCGGCGCGCGGTGATTCCTTGTCGTAGACGTCCTCGCGGTGGAGCAGGATCACCATGTCGGCATCCTGCTCAATGGAACCCGACTCTCGAAGATCCGAAACCATGGGGCGCTTGTCCTGCCGCTGTTCAGACCCACGGTTGAGCTGGGACAGGGCAATGACGGGGACCTCGAGTTCCTTGGCGAGCAGCTTGAGGGCACGCGAGAATTCGGACACTTCCTGCTGGCGGGACTCCACTTTCTTGCCGGAGCTCATGAGCTGCAGGTAGTCCAGGATGACGAGCTTGAGGTTGTGCTGCTGCTTCAGGCGGCGGCACTTGGCCCGGATTTCCATCAGGGACATGTTGGGGCTGTCATCGATGAAGAGCGGTGCGTCGTTCATCCGGCCCATGGTGGTGGCGATCTTGGACCACTGCTCGTCCTTGATGGTCCCCTTGCGGAGGTCCTGCAGGCCGATGGTGGCTTCCGCCGAGAGGAGTCGCATGGCGATCTCGTTCCGGCCCATTTCGAGCGAGAACATGACCGTTGCCAGGTTGTTCTTGATGGCCGCGGAACGGGCGAAATCCAGCGCGAAGGTGGACTTACCGACGGCGGGGCGCGCAGCGATCACGATCATCTGCCCGGGGTGGAGGCCGTGGGTGAGTTCGTCAAGCTCATAAAATCCGGTGGGGACGCCGGTCATGCCCTCACCGCGGTGCCCGGACGCCTCAATCTCGTCCACGGTGGACTCCATGACGTCCTTGAGCACCACATAGTCCTCGGCCGTCCGGCGCTCAGCCACCGCGTAGACCTCCGCCTGCGCCTGGTTGACCAGCTCCTCCACCTCGCCATCGGAGCCGTAGCCGAGCTGGACGATCTTGGTGCCGGCATTCACGAGGCGCCGCAGGACGGCGCGTTCTGCCACGATCTCGGCGTAATACCCGGCATTGGCCGCCGTGGGAACGGTCTGGATCAGTTCATGGAGGTAGGCCGGGCCGCCAATCCTGTTGATCTCGCCACGCTTAGTCAGCTCGTCCGAGACAGTCACGGCGTCCGCGGGCTCACCCCGGCCGTAGAGGTCGATGATGGCTTCGTAGATGGTTTCGTGGGCCGGACGGTAGAAGTCCTGGCCCCGGAGGATCTCCACCACGTCAGCGATGGCATCCTTGGACAGCATCATGCCGCCAAGAACCGACTGCTCGGCGGCGATGTCCTGGGGAGGCTTTCGGCTGGAGTCTGATCCGCGGGTAGTCTCTACCGGGTCCAGTTGCGCGATTGACAAAGCTGCCGTCCTCCATCTGTACCGGGACAGGGATTGCCCGGTGGTTACTGTCCTGTTTGAGGCTCACCCGGAAAAGTCCGTGCCCAGCCACCTGTCCAGTTCTACCGGCGGGGTCCGACAATGCCGCCGCCACCCGAAAAGCAGGTGATTCGGGAGTTATCCCCACTGTCCACAGGTTTTCCACAGAGGCCTCTCCTGAGGACAGTTACTGGCCGCACTTTGGACTCTCGTCCCTAATGCCGGAACCATTTCCTGCCCTCACAACAGGTACTCCGCTACGCTAGCCCCCCGGGCCCCGGCCGCAAAGCCAGCAAGCCGAACAGACTGTGGATAACCTGTGCACTGAGGGGCATAGCTTGTGCACAGCCTGTGTGAAAACCTGTGGAAACAAAAAAAACTTTTGCCCCCAAAGCGCCTCTGACCTGCGAAAACTATACGTTCAGTCTGTGGAGTAAATATTTCTTCTGTGGAATTTCATCCACAGGTCCCACCGCTTCGCCTGGGCCTGGAGGTGACCAAACGATTCGAGTGACACTCGCCACGGGCAGCAAGTGGCGCTTCTCATATTCCCCTCTCGGCCCCTTCCGCTGCTCCCCGCCGCACTGTATGCCCCCGCGTGAATATTGCTGTGGATAACGTGGATCTGGCATAAGCTCTAGGTATGGGCGAACTGATGCTGGTGCTTCTGCCGGCAATTGTCCTGGTGGCGCTCCTGTGGGGTCTTTTCACCGCCCTGAGCCCCCGGGACTCCGGCATTTCCGACGCGGAAAAATATCAGCGCGACCTTGCCGAACGTTCGGCCCGGCACTATGCAGCACAGGTCCAAGCGGCCACCGCTGCCCGCGCCCGGCTGGAGGGGAAGACGCGCCATGGCCAGAACGCTGCACAGCAGGATGCAGGCAAACAGATCTGGCACCGGCCAGGAAACACATAGAAGGCTTTAGAACAATGGAATCGCTTGTGGTCCCTGTCCTTATCCTCCTGGCCGTAGCGGCTGGAGTCATTCTTGCCATGCGCGCTTTTGGGAAACGCAAGGCAGCACATCCGGCCGCCACTCCGCAGCCCGCGGCGTCCTCCGCCGAGCTTGCCCGTGCAGCTGCAGCCAAGCTCTCGGAGGACGAGCACCGGCGGCTCTACGCCCTTATCGCCCAGGGGCAGGCCATGGCGGCCATCAAGCTGTACTACGAGGCCACCGGCGACGGATTGCGCGCCTCCCGCGATGCGGTGGGGGCACTGGCCGCACACCCGCAGCCCTACCGGAGCCCGGAAGCCGCCGCCCAGGAGCCTGACGAAGACGACGACGACGAGCCGCAGCGGTTCCCTTATCGCTACCGCGCCATTGTGAGCAAAGGCGACGTCACCCGCGAGGTCAGCAGCAACATGCTCAACGACGAGATCTACGGCAGGATCCGCACCCTGGCACGGAACGGTGATACGGAGGCGGCTGCCATGGCATTGACCCGCCACTCGGATATCTCCATGAAGCAGGCCCGGGAGTTCATCGAGCTGCTCGACGATTAAGGCTCCGGCCTAGAAATCGAACAGATCCCCCAGCCAGCCTTCCTTCTTCTTATGCCGGCGGTCGTAGTCCCGGTCATACCCTTGCTTGCCGTATTTCCGGTCGTCGTATCGGGGCTGCTCACGCCGCGGCTGGAAGTTGGGATAGAGCGGCGGCGGAGTGGGGCCTGAGGCGGAGGGTGCCGGCCGGGCAGGCGCCGTGCCGGGCATCAGGTCCGCGGCCCGGTCCAGGATCTTGTCCAGCTCGCCACGGTCCAGCCAGACCCCACGGCACTGCGGACAGTAGTCAATTTCCACCCCGCTGCGCTCGGTCATCAACAGGTCTACGGAATCCACAGGGCATTTCATATCCGGCACAACGACCGGCTGTCCCTGTAAGTTCGCTGCGTCCGGTTTCAGCGGTTGCCGGAAATGCCTGCCAGCAGCTGCTCGAAGGGGAGGGACTGCAGCGGGGAGGGCTTGCGGCCGGGCTGGGTGCCGGTCAGCAGTCCGGCGAACTCGCCGGCAGCACGGTCAATCCGCTCCGCGAGGGAGGAGCCGCCGTCGTCCACGGTTCCCCAGTCCTGCGGACCTGCGAAGACGCCCGTGGCGGCAATCCGCGTCCGCAGGTAGCTGAACAGTGGACGCATGGCGTAGTCCAGGACCATCTGGTGGCGGTCACTTCCGCCGGTGGCGCCCAGCATGACCGCCTTGCCGTCCAGGGATTTGGGGTCAAGAACGTCAATGAATGACTTGAACAGGCCACTGTAGGACGCACTGAATACGGGGCTTACTGCGATCAGTCCATCAGATGCTTCCACGCCCGCAATAGCTTCCGCCAGGCGCGGAGCGGGGTAACCGGTCACAAAGTTGTTGGCGATGTCCACCGCCAGGTCGCGGAGTTCCACGACGTCCACCGTCACGTCGTAGCCGGCCGCCGAGAGCTGCCGCTCCGCCGAAGCTGCCAGCTGGTCAGCAAGCAGGCGGCTCGACGACGGGACGCCGAGTCCGGCGGAAAGAACTGTGATGCGGCGGGTTTCCATGGCATTTCTCCTGTTGCTCGTTCATTCACCATACATGCATATGCATCTAAATGGTGAACCGTGGGATTCCCGAGCGTATTCCCGCGGCCCGTTCTGGCCGCGGGGCTACAGGAGTACCGAGCCGCGGATGCAGGTGCTGGAGTTGCCCCCGATCCAGGTTTCTCCGACTCCGGCCTTGACATGGATGCGTCCGGCACGGCCCAGGACGGTCCCCTGTGCAGCCACGTATTCCTGCGGGGCCCGGCCACTGGCCATCAACCATTGCGCCGCACCCGCATTGAAACTGCCGGTAACGGGATCCTCCACCATGGCGTCCCCGGGAATGAAGGTACGGACTTCAAAGTCGACGTCCGCGCCCGGCCTGTGCGGCGCCACCACGCCCACCTTCAAATCACCCATCAGCGCCAGATCGGGTTCCAGCGCAAGCACCTGGGCTGCAGAAGCCAGCAGCACGCCGATCCATTCCGGCCCGTTTACCAGCCAGGAAGCGTCGAGGATGTCTTCGGGCGCCAGGCGCAGTGCCGCCGCCAACTGCCGCTTGGTGTGTCCATCCACCGGCCCAAAGCGGGTCAGGGGCGGAGCGGCAAAAGCCAGCCTGCCGCCGTCGTTCTTTATCCGGACCAAACCAGCCCCACACTCCTGCACCAAGCTGCCGGCCGACTTCGGCACTCCACCGGCCTCCAGCCAGGCGTGGGCCGAGCCCAGCGTCGGGTGCCCCGCGAAGGGAAACTCCTCGCTGCCGGTGAAGATCCGTACCCGGTAGTCCGCCCGGGGATCCGTCGGGGGCAGCAGGAAGGTGGTCTCGGACAGGTTGGTCCAGTTGGCAAAGTGCTGCATCTGGCTTCCTGTGAGGCCCTCCGCGTCAAGGACAACGGCCAGCGGATTGCCCCGGTACGCCCGGTCAGAGAAGACATCAACCTGGTGGAAGGGGCGCTGCCGCATGGTTTCGATAGTCACGGCTGCATGTTAGCAGCAGTGCTGACCAGGGCACCGGCGACCGCCACGTCGCGGCCGAACTGCACAGCCCCTGAAACAAAGCAAAAGACCCCCGCCGCCGGAATCCGGCGGCGGGGGTCCTTCAGGTGCAGTCTGGGACTACTTCCCCGCAACTACGTCGAGTTCGATCACAGCGGCAACGTCGTCGTGCAGACGGACGTTTGCCTGGTAGGAACCGACCGACTTGATGTGGACGGGCAGTTCAACCTTGCGCTTGTCGATGCTGCCCAGGCCTGCGGCCTCAACAGCGTTGGCGACGTCGGCCTGCTTGACCGTGCCGAACAGGCGTCCGGTTTCGCCGGCCTTGACGACGAGCTGAACCGGCTTGGACTGCAGTGCAGCGGCCTGCTTCTGAGCGTCTTCCAGGGAAGCGTGCTCGCGGGCGGCGCGGGCAGCCTTGATGGACTCAACCTGCTTCTCGCCACCCTTCGACCAGGTCAGGGCGAAGTTACGGGGCAGCAGGTAGTTACGTGCGTAACCGTCCTTGACCTCGACAACGTCGCCGGCAGCACCGAGACCGGTTACTTCGTGGGTCAGAATGAGCTTTGCCATGTTAGTTAATCCCTTCCTTAGCCGCGGCCAGCGCCGGAGTAAGGCAGCAGAGCAACTTCGCGGGCGTTCTTGATTGCCTGTGCGATCTTGCGCTGTTCCTGGACCGTGACGCCGGTGACGCGACGGGCGCGGATCTTTCCGCGGTCGGAGATGAACTTGCGCAGCAATGCTACGTCCTTGTAGTCGATGACAGTGATGTCAGCGGCCTTCAAGGGGTTGGACTTTGGTTTGGGCTTACGGAGTTCAGCCTTAGCCATCGTGGAGCTCCTATTCTAGGGAGCCCGTGGATGTTGATCCACGGGATGGTGGTGGTCCGGCAGCGGCATCCGCGCTCAAGTGCCGAAGGCACTTTCTGCGGTCCCGGCGTCGGGCCTTTATTGGTTGTTAGAAGGGAGGTTCGGAATCGGGGCCGTTGCCCCAGCCGCCCGCGTTGGAGACGCCGGGCGTAGCCCAGGGGTCATCCTGCGCAGCCTGCTGGTTGCCGCCGCCCCAGCCTCCACCGGAGTTGCCGCCCTGGCTTCCACCAGAGTTGCCGCCTCCGAAGCCACCGCCGCTGTTGCCGCCACCAAAGCCGCCGCCCTGACCGCCGGAGCGCTGGGTACGGTTGACCTTGGCATTGGCATAGCGCAGGCTGGGGCCGATTTCGTCGACCTCAAGCTCAATAACAGTGCGCTTTTCGCCTTCTTTGGTTTCGTAGGAACGGCTCTTCAAACGGCCGGTAACGATGACGCGCATGCCCTTGGTAAGGGACTCGGCAACGTTTTCGGCTGCTTCACGCCAGACGGCCGCGCGGAGGAACAGGGTTTCCCCGTCCTTCCACTCGTTGGACTGGCGATCAAAGGTGCGCGGGGTGGAAGCGATGGTGAAGTTCGCTACTGCCGAACCGGACGGTGTGAACCGCAATTCCGGGTCATTGGTGAGGTTACCGATGACCGTAATGGTGGTTTCGCCTGCCATCTACTGCCTCCTTGTTCGATCCTGGGTGAAGAGTTCGTTTCCTGCGGGGTAAAGAATGAAAATCGATGCTGAAATTACTCAGCAACAACCTTCTGCTCTTCGGGGCGGGTGATCTTGGTGCGCATGATGGTCTCGTTAAGAGACAGCTGGCGGTCAAGTTCCTTGGCGGTTTCCGGCTTGGCGGTGAAGTTCACCACGGCGTAGATACCTTCGGACTTCTTCTTGATGTCGTAAGCCAGACGGCGACGGCCCCAGATGTCAACCTTTTCGATGGTTCCACCATCGTTGGTGATGACGTTCAGGAACTTCTGAAGCGACGGCTCAACGGTACGCTCTTCGACCTCGGGGTCGATGATTACCATCAATTCGTAAGGACGCATATGTGAACCCACCTCCTTTGGGCTAAGCGGTTACGGCATTTCCGTAACAGGAGGTTCATTTGCGATGCCGTGCCGTGGCCAGCCACCGGAACGGGGCGGGACGCAGCACAGACTTCAATATCTTAGTGCATTTGGAACGGATAGGCGATTCGCCCTTGACTTCCAGCCTAATGCCGGTGCCCGGCAGACCGCAGCACGGGTGCCCCTATGTGGAAAACCGCCCGCCCGGGAGCCGAGGGAGCTTCCGGGCGGGCGGTTGGTTGAACAGGAGGGGCAGGAATTACGACGCCGAGCCCGCCGTAACGGGGACATCACGGGGTTCACCTGCGTCCGAGGACTCGGCGGAAGCCGGGCCGGACTTGCGGTAGCGCCCGACGCCCACGGCCACCACTACGGCGGCCAGCGCCACGGACAACAGCAGGGACTCGCGGGTGGATTCCAGGATGACCATGCCCACCACCAGGGCCACGATGCTGGCGATGGCCAGCCAGGTCAGGTACGGGAAGAGCCACATCTTCAGCGCCAGGTCCTTGCCCGCAGCACCCATCCGCCTGCGGAGGATCAGCTGCGAGGACGCGATGACCAGCCACACGAACAAGGCGATGGCGCCGGAGGTGTTGACCAGGAACAGGAAGACAGTGTCCGGGGCGATGTAGTTCAGGCCCACCGTCACGAACCCGACCACGGTGGAGGCCAGCACGGCAGAGGCGGGCACCCCGCGGCGTGAGATCTTCGTCCAGGATGCGGGTGCGTCGCCGCGCTTCGACAGCGAGAAGAGCATGCGGCTGGCTGTATAAAGGCCCGAGTTCAGGCAGGACAGCACTGAGGTAAGGACCACGACGTCCATGATGGTGCCGGCGCCGGGAATGCCGAAAAGTTCGATCACGGCAACGTAGGGGCTTTTCGCCACACTGGCATCGTTCCAGGGCAGCAGGGTGACCACGATGGCGATGGAGCCGATGTAGAAGACCAGGATGCGCCACACGGTGGACTTCACAGCTTTCTTGACCGCATCCACCGGGTTCTCGGATTCGCCGGCGGCGATGGTGGCAATCTCGGCACCGAAGAAGGAGAAGACCACAACCAGGATGCCGGCCAGGACAGCACCTGCGCCGTTGGGCATGAACCCGCCGTTATCCACGAGGTTGCTCAGGCCGGGGGCCGGGACGCCCGGGACCAGCCCAAGGATGGCGGCGGCGCCGAAGAGCAGGAACAGCACGATCGCCGCGACCTTGATGGAGGCAAACCAGAACTCGAACTCGCCGTAGGACTTCACCGAGCCAAGGTTGGTCAGCGTCAGCAGGACCATCAGGATCAGTGCCCAAATCCACTGGTCGATGCCCGGCACCCAACGGTGCATGATGGCCGCACCGGCGGTGGCCTCAATGCCGAGCACGATGATCCAGAACCAGGCGTAGAGCCAGCCGATGCTGAATCCCGCCCAGCGGCCGAGCGCCTTGTCCGCATAGGTGGAAAAGGAACCGGTCTCCGGGTTGGCCGCAGCCATTTCACCGAGCATGCGCATTACCAGGACCACCACGATGCCTGCTGCCATGTAGGCCACCAGGATTCCGGGCCCGGCCTGCTGGATGGCGGCACCGGAACCGACAAAGAGGCCTGCGCCGATGACGCCGGCGATCGCGATCATGGAAAGGTGCCGCGGCTTGAGCGACTTGGCTAACTGCTGGTCAGCGGGCATGGAGCGCCGTCCTTTGGGTCATTGCGGAATGGATGGAAGCCGGACGCCGGACGCCGGACGCCGATGTCAGGGAGCTGGCCGGTTGCGTTCAACGCTGCATCCAGTGCGGTGGGTCACAGGGTTTTTCCAACCCTAAGCGGGTCGCGGGAACGGGCGTCATGTGCACCCGCACAGATGGCCGGAACCGGGTTCAGATCTTCTCACAGGTGCGAACAGCAGGAGTAATCAAAAGGTATTTCCCGGGAAACGTTGAAACGCAGCGGAAATCACACGGCGTCAATCTTGAGCCAATCCAGCGGGTATTTGAATGGTGCCCCCTGACGGCGCGGCGTTATATTTCCTTTTACGGCTGGGTACCGTGCTGGAGGCGTTGGGCCTGCAGCTTGCCAGACCTCCGGTTGCGGCCCCGTAACCGGCAGTGCGGCGGTCATTGTTGGAACGAATTGAAGCGAAAGAAAGTGGTCTCCTTCTTCAGGGATGGGGACCCATGTGCTTAGTTGGCCGCAACAAGGAGCTGGACCGGATCCGTTCGGCGATCCGGGGTCCCAAGGAAACCGCCCTCACCATCAGTGGCCCGCGTGGCATGGGCAAATCTGCCCTGCTTGCCGAAGTCCCCGGCCTCTCCGGCCACCGCACGGTCTTCCTCGCCGCCAGCGCCGCCGAGTCGGACTGGCCATTCTCCGGCCTTACGGCGCTCCTCAGCGGCATGGACGATCCCGTACTCAACGGGATCGCCGATGAAGTCCTCCAGGATGCTGCAGGAGCACTCAGCATCCCCACGGTGGGCACAATGCTGCTCAAGGGCCTCCACCAGCGGTCCTCCGCCCGGACGGTTATCGTCATTGATGACGCGGACCAATTGGATGCCGGCAGCCAGGCGGTCATCGGATTCATGAGCCGGCGGCTCGCCGGAACGGACATAGCGCTGATCATGAGCGTGCGCGGGGACGCATCCCAAAGCCCCCTCGGCGGGCCGGCCGTTCTCCACCTTGTTCCCTTGAGCTACAGCGACACGGTACGCATGCTGGAGGCAATCCCCTCGCGCCACCGCACGACGGCGGCGGCACACGCAGTTGCCGCCGCCAGCCAGGGAAACCCGCTGGCCGCCGTCGAGCTTTACCGCCGCCTCCTGGACCGCCAGGCGGAGGGGAAGTACGCTATGCCCGTTCCGCTCCCCTGCAGTGACAGCCTGGAAGCGGAAGCCGCCTCCGCCGTCGCCACGTTGACGCCTGGTGCGCGCCACGTCCTGGACCTCCTCGCCCTGTCCCGCCGAAGTGACATCACCGCCTTGGAAGGCGTCGTCCCGGAATTGTGGGCCGGTGTGGACGAACTCCTTGCCGGCGGCCTGGTGACCCGGTTTGGGCCGCACCTGGGAATCCCTGACCAGTTGCTGCGCGGTTACGTGTTCTCGGCCTTGACGCCCGCCGTGCGCACGGCGGGCCACCTTGCACTCGCAGAGGCGTCAGGGGCAACGGATCCCCACGCCCGCCGCTGGCACCTGAGCTTTACCGCCATGGAGCGGCAGACTCCCTTCGGCCTTCTTCGCAGCGCCGTGGACCTCATCGCGGAAGGGGAGGTCCCATTTGCGGTGGAATGCATCGAGCGGGCCCTGGCCATCAATCCTTGGGAAGCGGAAACCGCTGCCCGCCTCACCACCGTGGCCGGGCTCATGTTCAACCGGGGTGAGTTCGTGTACGCCAGGCGCTACCTGGAATGGGCGCAGCGGGTGACGCGGAACCCTGCCCTGGTCCTGCGGCTGACAGGCCTGTCGTTCGAAATCGAGTTCATCCAGGGCGGCAGTGTCCGGTCAAGCATGGTGCTGCGCTTGGCGAAGGAATTTGGCTGCCATGATCCGGGGTACGCGGCACACCTGCTGGCGCTGGCCGCGCTCTACTTCGCCGAGCGGTGGGAGCTGGGCGACGCCGTCGAGCTGCTGGAACACGCTACCGGGCTCCAGGAATCTGCAACTGCTGAATGCCTCGCAGTCATCGAGCGCGCGAGGATGCTCGTTGCCTCCACCAGCGGGGACACGGGCACCCTTAGCCGCAAGCACGAACCGGCGGGAAGCGTCCGGATGCTCAGCCTGCTGGTACAGGGGCGGGCCCTCACGTATGCGGAACGCTACGACCACGCGCAGGAGGCGTTCGCCCTGGTGCGGAGCTCAATGGACGCCGGCAGCGTCAACTGGCGCGAAACCGCAGTGTTCCTGGCAGTGGACAATGAAATCCGGGCCGGGAACGTCCGGGCCGCGGTCACGCTCATCGACGATCTGGAGCGCCACGAGCCAGAGAACAAGTACCACCGCGGAATGCGGCATATTTTCCGGGTCTGGCGGGCTCATGCCTTGGGAGACGAGGCGGCGGCACAGGCAGCCGCCTCTGAGGCACTCCGCTATGCAGGCTCTGAAAGCCATCCGGCCATTACCGCCCAGCTGGCCGCCTGGCAGGGCCACTTTGCCCTGCTCCGAGGCGACCTGGCCGAGTCCTTCGCCCAGCTGTCCCGGGCGGCAGAGATCGGAAAGGTTTTCGGCAACCCCGCCCTGCTGCGGTGCGAGGCGGACCTGGTGGAGGTCCTGATCAGGCTTGGCCGCCACCGGGAGGCAACGCAGGCATTGCTGCGCCTGGAAAGCCGCTCCGTGGGACTGAGGTCGCCCTGGCTCATCATGGCGGTGGCGCGGAGCCGTGCCATGCTGGCCGACGGCGAGCAGTCGCTGCAGTTGTTCAGCCAGGCGCTGGAGGGCAGGGGCGTGCAAGATTCCGTGCTGGAACGGGCACGGACGCTGCTGTGCTACGCCGAACGGTTGAACGCCTTTGGCCGGGTCCGGGCCGCACGCGACGCCCTTGCCCACGCCAAGGTGATGTTCGAGGAGAAGGGGGCTGCGGCATGGAGCCAGCACGTGGACGCGTTCCTTTTCCACGAGCTCCTGGAACCCGCACGGCGGCCGGACAACCCTGCCATGCTCATGCTTGCGGACCACGAACGTGCTTTGGCCAAGATGGTGGCACGCGGGATGCGCAATAAGGACATCGCAGCCACGCTCTACGTTTCGGTGCGCACCGTTGAGGTTCGCCTGACCTCCATCTACCGGAAACTTGGGGTGGAGTCGCGTGCGCAACTGACTGCCCTTGCCGCCGCCAGGGACGACGGTGCGGCAGCACCCTATGTGCTGCCGGTCCTGTAACGGACTCTCCAGGAAGAGCCCGGAAAGCTAGGCGGCAGTCTGGAAGAACAACCCCGTCACGGTGGCGAGCCGGTGCGGGTCCTCCACGCCGCACAGCTCTCGGGCGGAATGCATGGAAAGCAGCGGCACTCCCACATCCACAGTGCGGATGCCAAGCCGGGTGGCCGTCAGCGGACCGATGGTGGAACCGCACGGAATCGCGTTGTTGGACACGAACTCCTGGTACGGCACTCCGGATTCGGAACACAGCCGCGCCCAGAAGGCGGCTCCGAAAGCATCAGTGGCATACCGCTGGTTCGCATTGATCTTCAGCAGCGGACCGCCGTTGAGCGCCGGCAGGTTGGCCGGATCGTGGCGCTCCGCGTAATTCGGGTGGACGGCGTGGCCGGCATCGGCTGACAGGCAGAACGACGCCGCGATCGCCTGCCGCCGCTGGCTCACGGAGGCACCGAGGCCGTCGGAGATGCGCACCAGGACGTCCTCAAGGATGGGCCCGCACGCACCGGAGCGGGAGTTGGAGCCGATCTCTTCATGGTCAAACGCTGCAAGGACCGCGATCGGCGCCCCCGGGGCGGCCCCGCCGGAAGCGTGGGCAATGAGTGCGGCAAGCCCCGCGTGGGTGGAAGAAAGGTTGTCCAGCCGCCCGGACGCGAAGAACTCCCCCTTGCCTCCGAAAACCGCGGGGGCCTGCGTGTCGGCAATGACGACGTCGTACCCGCCGATCCGTGCCGGGTCCGCGGACGCGCCGGGCACGGACGAAGCCAAAACTGCCAGCAGGTCGAAGTCTGCTGGATTCCCCAGTCCCCACACCGGGTTCATATGCCGCTGCTTGTCCAGGGCCAGCCCCTCGTTGACCGCCCGGTCCAAGTGGATCGCCAGCTGCGGGAACCGCAGCATGGGACCTGTGGCGGTGAGGTGCTCCGTACCGTCCAGCATCACCAGCCGCCCCGCCAGCTGCAGCTCCCGGTCCAGCCAGGAGTTCAGGAGGGGACCGCCGTACACCTCCACCCCGGCCTGGAGCCAGCCATGGGCGCCGGTGGTGGGCTTGGGCTTGAGCTTGAAGGTCGGCGAGTCGGTGTGGGCGCCGAGGATATTGAAGCCGGTCGTGGGCCCGGCACCCTCCGGCACCACCCAGGCCACCACGGCACCGTCCCGGATGATGAAGAACGAGCCGGGCCCGTCCTCCCACGGTTCCTGCTCGTCCAGCCGCGTAAATCCGGCATCCTCCAGCCGCCGGCCCGCCTCGTGCGCCGCGTGGAAGCTCGACGGCGATGCGCTGACGTAGGCAGCAAGGTCCTGGATGTGCTCTGCGGCGGTGGATTCGAAAGGCATGGTCCCGAGTCTAGAGGGTGACGTTGAGCCCAGCCGTGTACCCCTCCGCCGACGATCCGGTCATGGTGGCTAGCTGGTAGATACCGCCGTCGTTCCGGAACACGCTGTCTGTCCGCAAGGTGGTGCGCCGCATCGACGCCACGCTCCCCTCATATCCCGCCGTGGCGTAGACGTCCTCACAGGCCGCCTGGGTGAGCGCAATCTGTGACACAGCCAGTACGCGCCCGGCCGTCGTGGCATTGCGCATCGACTCGAACACCTCGAAATGGATGTGCGGCCAGCGGCCCGGGTAGGCGCCCGGGAAGATGGATGTGAAGGTGACCTGCCCGTTGGCGTCCGCCTCCTGCACGCCACGCAGGTAGTTTTCGCCCTCCACGCCCGGGTCGTACAGCGAATACCGGCCCTGCCGGTCACAGTGCCAGGCGTACACGGCCGCACCGGCCAGCGGAACGCAGCCGTTCGCGTTGTCCAGGAGCGTCAGGGTGAACGCCAACGGAACGCCCTCCGCCCGGCCCGACGCTGTGCCGAAGCTGGCGCTGCTGTCCCGGCGCACCACCCCCGACGCCGTGAGCGCATCCGGGCCATTCGAGCCGTCTCCCGGGAAAGGACCTGCCGTCTCGCGCGGGGTCTCGACGCCGCATTCGGCCAGCGCGCGGGTCAGCGTGGGATTCGGGCTGCCGGGGAAGGAGCCGGTGGCCGGCGCC
>NZ_JBNHFD010000054.1:0-25143 GCF_059089865.1 Arthrobacter sp. Y3221157 | reverse complement strand
TATCCGGTATTAGACCCAGTTTCCCAGGCTTATCCCAGAGTCAAGGGCAGGTTACTCACGTGTTACTCACCCGTTCGCCACTAATCCCCCCGCAAGCGGGGTTCATCGTTCGACTTGCATGTGTTAAGCACGCCGCCAGCGTTCATCCTGAGCCAGGATCAAACTCTCCGTTGAAGAAAAACAGACACAACCAAAACCAGTGGAAATAACACCAGCAAAGGCTGCACAAAATTTGAAACCAGCCAAAAACACCAAACCAATGCCACAGGGGCGGCACGATCCGGCAAATTCAACCAATTACATACATAATCGGTATCAACAAACTTGGCACACTATTGAGTTCTCAAACAACAGACACACCCGGCACCACCCAAACCAAACATTCAGGATCGCTCCGGAGCAACTTTTCAAACTTACCGGCCGGCTTCACTCTTGTCAAACCGGCGGCCGCGACCTTGATCAGCTTGAAGCTTTTTGGTCGGGTTTTCCGGCTGACTCCGTGGACCAGCGCGGAAATAAACTCTACCACCACTTGGCCGCGATGGCCAACTCTCCCGGACGCCGGTTCCCGCCACCAAGGTAACGGGGCACGGAAAAGCCCGGAATCACAGGGATTCCGGGCTGTTCCATGCGGTTCACGCCGGCAGGCTAGGCGGAGGCTGCTGCCCCACGACCCGATACCTTCGGTGCTGCAGCACCTGGCTTGAAGTAGGCTGCGCCGAGCGGAGGCAGGGTAACGGTCAGCGTGGCGGGCTGGCCGTCCTGGCCTTCGTCGACGGCCTTGAGTCCTTCCTTGTTCAGGACACCGGACCCGCCGTAAATTTCATGGTCCGTGTTGAGTACCTCCATCCACGGCCCCGCCTCCGGTACGCCCAGGGTGTAGCCGACGTGCGGGCCGCCGGAGAAGTTGATGGCGCACACCAGCGGGTTACCGTCCTTGTCCCAGCGGATGAAGGACAGGACGTTGCGGTCGGCGTCGCCGCCGTTGATCCACTGGAACCCGCCGGGCTCGTTGTCCCGGGTGTACAGCGCCGGCGTGGTCTTGTACAGCTCGTTTAGGTCCTTGGTCAGGAGCTGCAGGCCCTTGTGCGCGGGGATGTCCGCAAGCCACCAGTCGAGCCCGTGCTGCTCGGACCATTCGGCTTCCTGGCCGAATTCGGTGCCCATGAAGATCAGCTGCTTGCCCGGGTGCGCCCACTGGTAGGCCAGGAAAGTCCGCAGGTTGGCGAGCTGCTGCCAGCGGTCGCCCGGCATCTTGCGCAGCATGGAGCCCTTGCCGTGGACAACCTCATCGTGGCTGATGGGCAGCAGGAAGTTTTCCGTGAACGCGTACACCATGGAGAACGTGACGGTACCGTGGTGCCATTTGCGGTTGATGGGATCCTCAGAGGCGTACTTGAGGGAGTCGTGCATCCAGCCCATGTTCCATTTGAGCCCGAAGCCCAGCCCGCCGTGGCTGGTGGGGGCCGTGACGCCCGGGAACGCTGTGGACTCTTCCGCGATCATCACGGCACCTGGATGCGTCTTGTAGACGGTGGCGTTGACTTCCTGCAGGAAGGAGATGGCCTCCAGGTTTTCCCGTCCGCCGAAGCGGTTGGGCTGCCACTGGCCGTCCTGCCGGGAGTAGTCCAGGTAGAGCATGGAGGCAACGGCATCCACGCGCAGTCCGTCGATGTGGAACTCGTCGAGCCAGTAGAGGGCGTTGGCCACCAGGAAGTTGCGTACCTCGGTGCGGCCAAAGTCGAAGATCAGGGTTCCCCAGTCCGGGTGCTCGCCAAGGTTGGGGTCGGCGTGCTCGTAGAGTGGCTCGCCGTCGAACTGGGCAAGGGCCCAAGCGTCCTTGGGGAAGTGGGCCGGAACCCAGTCCAGCAGCACGCCGATGCCGGCCTGGTGCAGCGTGTCCACCAGGTACCGGAATTCGTCCGGGTGGCCAAAGCGGGACGTCGGCGCGAAGTAGGAGGTGACCTGGTAGCCCCAGGAGCCACCGAACGGGTGCTCCGCCACCGGCATGAACTCCACGTGGGTGAAGCCGAGCCATTTGACGTAGTCCACCAGTTCCTTGGCGAGCTCGCGGTAGCCCAGCCCCAGCCGCCAGGACCCGAGGTGTACTTCGTAGACGCTCATCGGGGAATTGTGCGGATCCCGCTGGGCACGTGCTTCCATCCACTCGTCGTCCTTGAAGGCGTAGGAGGATTCCACCACCCTTGAGGCCGTCAGCGGTGGAACCTCGGTTCCGAATGCCAGGGGATCGGCTTTCTCCACCCAGTGACCGGCCCTAGTCCGGATTTCGAACTTGTAGCAAGCGCCGGCTGAAACGCCGGGGACGAAGAGTTCCCACACCCCGGAGGAGCCCAGGGAGCGAAGGGAGTGTTCGCGCCCATCCCAGGCGTTGAAGTCGCCCTTGACCCGGACAGCCTGCGCATTGGGAGCCCAGACGGAGAAAGAAACGCCGTCCACGTCGCCCAGGGAGGACTTGTAGTGCCGGGCATGGGCGCCCAGGACCTCCCACAGCTTTTCGTGCCGGCCTTCGCCAATCAGGTGCAGGTCCACCTCGCCGACGGTGGGCAGGTACCGGTACGGTTCGTCGACCGTCACCGGCTCAGCCCCCGGGTAGGTGACCGACAGCCGGTAGTCGGGCACGTGTCCGTGCTGCAGCGGTTCCAGGACCGCCACCCATACGCCGTGCGCCTCGTGCTGCATGGGAGTTTCGCCTGCGGAGGTGATGACGTTGACTGCTTCGGCCAGGTGCTTCACAGTGCGGATGGTGACGTGCCCGTAGTCGTCCAGGTGCGCACCCAGGACGGAGTGCGGGGCGTGGTGTTCACCGTTTGCGATCCTGCCCAAGGTGCCGTCGTCCACCTGCAGCGGTGCGCCCGGGCGGTCAGTTCGTGCTGAGCCTGTCATTTCGTTACCTTCCGATGCTGCCCCGGCATGGTCGCCGGCGCTGTTACCGCTAAGGAGCCGCCTGGAGGCGTTCACCGGGATCGCCAGCCAGTCGGGCCTGTTACGCATTTCATAAACTACTTCGTACAGTGCTTTGTCCAGCCACAATGCCACAAAGAGGGGCGCGTTCCGGTCCACGGTTCCTGGAGTGACGCTGGCGTAGCCGTCAAGGAATGCGTCCGCGCAGTCGTCTACCCAGGCTGCGGGCACCTGGGCGCCTTCCTGTTCGCGCTGGGCGGCTCCCGCGGCGTAGTCGAAGGAGCGAAGCATTCCGACGACGTCGCGCAGGGGAACATCGGGGACGTTCCGTTCGGCGATGGGCCGGAGGGGCTCGCCTTCGAAGTCGAGGATGGCCCACCGATCAGGGCCGCCCTGTGCCGGGACCTGCAGGATCTGGCCCAGGTGAAGGTCGCCGTGGATCCGCTGGAGCGGCCCGGTGGGTACGCCGTCGAGGCCTTCCAGCAGCGCGTCCAGTTCTTTGTCAAAGGGCCCGACGGCGGGACCGGCTTCCGCCCATGCCTGACGGACGCGCTGGGCTACTCCCGGTCCGATCACCTTGCCCGGTTCGCTTTCGGCGGACTGCCCCAGCGCTTCGGCAAGGCGGCGGTGCACTGTTGCGGTGGCGGCCCCGAGGGCCCTGGCTTCTGTGGTGAAATCAGTGCCGGAACGGGCGGCGTCCACCGCGAGGCGCCAGGCATCCCGGCCGCCGGCCAGGAACTCGTGAGCCACGGCCAGCTCGCCCTGCACCTGGCGGGTCCCCTTGCCGTCAGACGGGGTCCTGCCTTGGGCCAGCCACTCCCCCCGCACCCAGCCAAGGGTTGCGGGTACCTCGGACGTCCCGGCGGAGGTCAGGGCGGACCCCACCTCAACTTCGGGGTTGGCGCCCTCGGACAACACCCGGAAGAATTTCACAATGGCTGCCGATTCGCCGTCGTCCACAATCACTGAACTGTTGGACTGCTCCCCGGACAGGACCTTCACAACACCGTGCGCGGTAGGCAGCCGGTAGCTCCCGGGGACCTTGAAGCCCGCTGCCGTGCCGCTGGCAGCTTTCTCTTCATTCCGGATCAGCTGCAGCCAGGAGCCCACGAAGTCGGGATCGTGGACGGCGTCGTAGACCCATGGACGGGACGGATCCGTGCCGGCCGCCTGGCCAACAAGCGCCCGTTCCATTCCTGCTGCGGGTGCGGGCCGGAAGCTCAGCGGAACCTGGACCACGGCAGTCCGCCTGCCGCCGTCGGAGCCCTGCGTGCTGACGTTCAGAAGGAACACGGACAGGGCTGCGTGCCTGGCCGGGTCTTCAAGCCCCAGGCTCCCGGCCTGGGACATTTCGAAGTCAGGCGACTTGATGGGAAACCAGCGTTGCTTCGGGAGCCATTCCTGGAGCAGCGCGGTCAGGGCGGGCGTGAGAATAGGCTGGTTCATGTCACTCCTCTATCGACAGGATGGGCATGGCCTGGGTGTAGGGCGATGACGGGTTGGATGCCGCAGACCGGACGCGCAACCAGAAGAAATCGTGGCTGCCCAGGGTCAACGTCAGCGTGCCGTCGTCATTGATTCCGGGGAACACCTGTCCCCCGAAGACATCCCGCAATCCGCGGCCGGCGTACTCCGGTACCCGCAGCCGGGCTGCCACGGGGTGCTGCGAAAGGTTGAAGACGCACAGGACGGTTTCGCCGTTCAGTCCCGCGGGGTTGCCTTGGGGCAGTTCGCGGAGGTAGGCAAGGACGGCGTCGTGGTCGGCCTCCAGGTGCTTGTAAGCCCCCAGGCCGAACGCGGCATGGTTCTTGCGGACGCTCAGGATCTGCCGGGTCCACCTGAGCAGGGAACCGGAATGGGCGGACTCGGCCTCCACGTTCGCCATGCTGTAGTTGTACACCAGCGACTGGATGGGGGGCAGGTACAGCTTGCCCGGGTCCGCGTGGGAGAAACCGGCATTCCGGTCGGGGTTCCACTGCATGGGGGTACGGACGGCATCCCGGTCCTCGAGCCAGATGTTGTCGCCCATACCGATTTCGTCGCCGTAGTACAGAAACGGGCTGCCGGGCAGGGACAGGAGCAGCGCGTTGATCAGTTCGATCTCGGCACGGGAGTTGTCCAGCAGCGGTGCCAGCCGGCGGCGGATGCCGATGTTGGCCCGCATCCGGGGATCCGGGGCGTACCAGCCGAGCATGGCCGCGCGTTCGTCGGCGGTGACCATTTCGAGGGTCAGCTCGTCATGGTTGCGCAGGAAGGTACCCCACTGCGCGCCCTCGGGAATGTCCGGGGTGTCCTTCATGGTCTCGATGATGGGCGCTGCCTTCTGGTCCCGGAGCGCGTAATACAGCCGCGGCATGATCGGGAAGTGGAAGGCCATGTGGCACTCCGGTTCCGCTTCCGTGCCGAAGTACTCAACCACCTCGTTGGGCGGCTGGTTGGCCTCGGCGATGATCACCCGGCCGGGGTAACTTTCGTCCACCATGGCCCGCAGTTTGCGGAGGAACTCGTGAGTGGCCGGCAGGTTCTCGCAGTTGGTCCCTTCCTCCTCGTACAGGTATGGAATGGCGTCCGCCCGGAAACCATCAATGCCCTGGTCCAGCCAGAACCGGACCACATCGAAGAGCGCCTCGATGACCTTGGGGTTTTCGAAGTTCAGGTCCGGCTGGTGGCTGAAAAACCGGTGCCAGAAGAACTGCCGCCTGATGGGGTCGAACGTCCAGTTCGATTCCTCTGTGTCCACGAAGATGATGCGGGCATCCTGGTACTTCTGGTCCGTGTCACTCCATACGTAGAAGTCCCCATAAGGCCCCTCGGGGTCCTTGCGGGACTCCTGGAACCAGGGATGCTGGTCCGAGGTGTGGTTCAGCGGCAGGTCGATGATCACGCGCACGCCCCGGGCGTGCGCCTCGGCCACCAGGCGCTTGAAGTCGCTGATGGTGCCGAACTCGTCCAGCACGGAGTTGTAGTCCGAAATGTCGTAGCCGCCGTCCCGCAGCGGTGACTGGAAGAAGGGCGGCAGCCAGAGGCAGTCCACGCCCAGCCACTGCAGGTAGTCCAACCGGTCGATCAGGCCGGAGAAGTCTCCGGACCCGTCGCCGTTGGCATCCGCGAAAGCCCGGACCAGTACTTCGTAGAACACGGCCTTCCGGTACCACAGCGGATCATGCTGGAGGCCCGGGGCGTTGAGCTCGAATGTGCTCTTGGGAGTGAAGTGCTGGCCCGAACTTTGCGCAGTAAAACTCACTGATGCGTTCTCCTCACGCTGAGGATGTGTGCGGGCTCAACGTGCGGGTCCAGGCGCACGTAGTTGTACTCGCCCCACTCCCAGCTTTCCCCGGAGATGAGGTCGTCCACGTGGAACCCGCCATTGGCCGTCAGGTCCTGCGGATCCAGTTCAAGCGCGGCGAGGTCCAATATCACAGTGGATTCGCGAGTGACATGCGGGTCCACGTTGACCACCACGATGAGGGTGTCCTTGGAACCGTCAGGCAATGTCTTGTGCTTGGAGTACACCACCGTGGCGTCGTCCGTGCTCTGGTGGACCGTCAGGTTCTGCAGGTCCTGGAGCGCAGGGTGGTCCCGGCGCAGGTGGTTCAGCCGGGTGATGAACGGCGCCAGGGTGCGTCCGGATTCGGCTGCCGCATCCCAGTCGCGTGCCTTGTATTCGAACTTCTCGTTGTCGATGTACTCCTCGGCGCCCGGGCGGGCAACGTGCTCGTACAGCTCGTAGCCGGCGTAGACCCCCCACAGCGGGCTGGCCGTGGCGGCCAGGACTGCCCGGATCCGGAACGCCGGCGGGCCGCCAAACTGCAGGTAGGGGGTGAGGATGTCCGGGGTGTTGACGAAGAAGTTGGGCCGGAAGAAGGCCGGCGAATCGTGGCTCACCTCGTGGAAGTAGTCCTCAATCTCCTTCTTCGTGTTGCGCCAGGTGAAGTAGGTGTAGGACTGCTGGAAGCCGGCCCGGCCCAGGGCGTGCATCATTGCGGGCCGGGTGAACGCCTCGGCAAGGAACACAACGCCCGGCACTGCTTTGTTAACTTCGGCAATGAGCCATTCCCAGAACCAAACAGGTTTGGTGTGCGGGTTATCAACCCGGAAAATCTTTACGCCGTGGCTGACCCAGAGCAGGACAATCCGGAGAATTTCATTGGAAAGGCCCTCAGGGTCATTATCGAAATTGAGCGGATAAATGTCCTGGTACTTCTTGGGCGGATTTTCGGCGTAGGCAATACTGCCGTCCACGCGGGTAGTGAACCATTCCGGGTTCGACGTTACCCACGGGTGGTCCGGAGCGGCCTGCAGGGCGAGGTCCAGGGCAACTTCCAGGCCCAGCTCATTGGCCCGTGCCACGAAAGCGTCAAAATCCTCGAACGTGCCGAGGTCGGGATGGATGGCATCGTGCCCGCCTTCCTCGGCACCAATGGCCCAGGGCGAGCCGGGGTCATGCGGACCGGCAACCAGGGTGTTGTTGGGCCCCTTGCGGTGCTTGACGCCGATGGGATGGATGGGCGGCATGTACAGGACGTCGAAGCCCATGGCCGCGACGGCGTCCAGCCGCCTGGCGGCAGTGCGGAAGTTACCGGAAGTCCACGTGCCGGTGGTGTGGTCCTTGACCGCGCCCTCTGAACGGGGAAAGAACTCGTACCAGGCACCGCGGCCGGCACGGTCACGCTCGACATTGAGCGGGTACTTTTCGGAGACCGTCACCAGTTCGCGGATGGGCTGGCGGGCGACGATGTCCGCCACTCCGTGACTGAAGCCGGCCGCGAGGCGCTCCTCCGGACTCAGCGACCGGTCCGCCAGCCTCTCGGCGACCCAGCGCAATGTTGCCCTGTCCGCCTCGTTCCGGGAGTCGTCGTCGGACGCTTCGGACAACAGCGCAGCGCCCTCAGCGAGCATAAGTTCAACATCAATCCCGGCGGCGATCTTTACCTCGGCGTTGTGGTGCCAGGTGCCGTAGCGGTCATGCCAGGCTTCAATGACAAAGGACCAGTGCCCGGTTTCCGACGGCGTGAGGATGCCTTCCCAGCGGTCGGTTCCCATGCCGCGTTCCCCCCGCGGCGGCGCGAGCCGGACGCGCTGGCGCTCTGCGCCCGACTCGTCCAGCAGGACTGCGCTCACGCCGAGCTGGTCGTGGCCTTCCCTGAAGCAGGTGGCACCCACCACGATTCCTTCGCCCGGCAGGGCCTTGGCCGGGAACTTTCCACCCTCGACGACGGGCTGCACGGCCGTGATCGGAAACCGTCCGAACCGCAGCCCCTCCGTGATGGATCCCCTTGGCATTTTCTCTGTTACGGCACTGATTCCTGAGTTAGTCGTCACAGGCTCGACGTTAGCGAGAAAAGTCCAAGATTGCTAAGCCTGCTCACTAATTTCGTCGTGCCGCACGTCATTTCCTGCACGCCCCTGTCATTTACCCAAAAGAAACCCAAAGCTGGTTCCGGCCGCCCATGTTGTCCGTTAGTGTGACGCAGGTGAAGGCAATCCGCAGGTTTACGGTCCGTACAGTCCTCCCCGAGCCCATCCGCCCGCTGGCGCGGCTTGCAAGCAATTTGCGCTGGTCCTGGCACCGCCCCACCCGGGAACTCTTCGCGGGGTTGAACCCCCGCATCTGGGAAGAAAGCGAGCAGGACCCCGTCGGCTTCCTGGGCATGGTCAGCAGGGAAGAATTCCAGCGGCTTGCCGCCGACCAGTCCGTGGTGGAGCGGGTACGGGCAGCGGAGCAGGACCTTGACCGGTACCTTGAGGAACCGCGCTGGTACCAGGGACTGGGACCGGAGGCGCCGGCATCCATCGCCTACTTCTCCCCAGAGTTCGGCATCACCGAGGTCCTGCCCCAGTACTCCGGCGGCCTGGGTATCCTGGCCGGCGACCACCTGAAGGCGGCGTCGGACCTCGGCGTGCCGCTCATCGGCGTGGGCCTGCTCTACCAGGCCGGCTACTTCAAGCAGTCGCTGTCCCGGGACGCCTGGCAGCAGGAGACCTACCCCGTCCTGGACCCGGACGGCCTGCCCCTCACCCTGCTTCGCGAGCCCTCCCCCGACGGCAACGGCAAGCCCCTGCAGATCACCCTGCCGCTGCCCAACGGCCGCCGGCTGCTGGCACACATCTGGCGGGCCGACGTCGGACGCGTCCCCCTGCTGCTCCTTGACTCGAATGTGCCCGGCAACGATGACGCGGCCCGGAGCATCACGGACCGGCTGTACGGCGGCGGCGGTGACCACAGGCTGCAGCAGGAACTGCTCCTCGGCATGGGCGGCGTCAAGGCGCTGCGCGCCTTCCAGCAGCTGACCGGCTGCCCCGCGCCGGAAGTGTTCCACACGAACGAGGGCCACGCCGGCTTCCTGGGCATTGAACGCATCCAGGAGCTCATGTCCGGGGACCAGGCGCTCACCTTCGATGAAGCGCTGGCGGCAGGCCGGGCCTCCACCGTGTTCACCACCCATACTCCTGTTCCGGCCGGCATCGACCGGTTCGAGATCTCGCAGATCAGCCACTTCTTCCAGGCCGGCCTGGCACCCGCCGTGCCGGTGGACCGGATCCTGGAACTGGGCCGCGAGAACTACACCGACGGCAACCCGGCCGTGTTCAACATGGCGGTAATGGGCCTGCGCCTGGCACAGCGCGCCAACGGCGTGGCCAAGCTGCACGGCGAAGTGTCGCGCGGCATGTTCTCAGCACTGTGGCCCGGCTTCGACCCCTCCGAGGTACCCATTACCTCGGTCACCAACGGCGTGCACGTGCCCACCTGGGTGGACAGCCGGATCGCCAAGCTGGCCCGCGACCAGTTCGGCAGCGAGGCCGAGGCCAACGGCCGGTGGGACCTGGCCTACAACGTCAGCGACGCCGACGTGTGGGCGCTGCGGCGGGAGATGCGGTCTGCGCTGGTGGACGACGTCCGCAAACGGCTCCGTGCAGCCTGGAAGAAGCGCGGCGCCGCGGACGCCGAACTGGGCTGGACGGACAACGTCCTGGACCCCGATGTGCTGACCATCGGCTTCGCCCGGCGCGTTCCCACCTACAAGCGGCTGACGCTCATGCTGCGCGAACCGGAACGGCTGAAGGCACTGCTCCTGCACAAGGAACATCCCATCCAGCTGGTCATCGCCGGCAAGTCCCACCCTGCCGACGATGCCGGCAAGAAGATGATCCAGGACCTGGTCCGTTTCACCGACGACCCCGAGGTCCGGCATCGGATCGCGTTCCTGCCCAACTACGACATCGCCATGGCGCGCACCCTGTTCCCGGGCTGCGACGTGTGGCTGAACAACCCGCTCCGTCCGCTGGAAGCCTGCGGGACATCCGGCATGAAGGCGGCGCTGAACGGTTCGCTGAACCTGTCCGTCCTGGACGGCTGGTGGGACGAGATGTACGACGGCGAGAACGGCTGGGCGATTCCCACCGCCAATAACGGCGCATCACCGGAAGAACGCGACGACATCGAGGCGGCAGCCCTGTACGAGCTGCTCGAAACCCAGGTGGCGCCGAGGTTCTACGGCAGCACCGTCTCGGAAGCGGCGGGGGCCGCCGGGCCGTCGACGTCGGCGGCGGAGAAGGTCCCCACGCACTGGGTCTCGATGATTAAGCACACCCTGTCGCACCTGGGCCCTGCAGTCTCTGCTGAGCGTATGCTGCGCGATTATGTGAACATCCTCTACCGTCCGGCCGCCGAAGCCGGCCGCATGGCCATCGCCAACTCGTACTCGCAGGCACGTTCGCTCGCATCGTGGTCATCCAAGGTGCGTTCCAACTGGTCCCAAGTCCACGTTGAGCACGTGGATTCGGTGGGCGTCTCCGAAGATCCGCAGATCGGCGACACCCTGCAGGTCAACGCCTACGTGGCCCTGAACAGCCTTACCCCGGATGACGTGTGCGTGGAGGTGGCCTACGGCCGGGCCGAGGAAAGCGACACCCTGGCGGACATCACCCTGATGGAGCTGCAGGTGAAGGAGGACCTGGGCAACGGCCGCCACCTTTTCAGCGGCTCGCTGGTGATTGACCGCTCGGGCTCCTTCGGCTACACCGTCAGGGTCCTGCCACGGCATGACGCGCTGGCATCCAAGGCGGAGCTCGGCCTGATCGTCAACGCCTGACCCTTCGCCAACCGGCCCTAACCGACGCAGGAGGATCCATGACCGAACAAACCGTGGCCGACGTGATCGTTGACCGGCTCACCACTTGGGGCGTGAACCGGGTTTTTGGCTACAGCGGCGACGGAATCAACGGTTTCATGGGGGCGCTGCGGCGGTCTGGCGGGCGCGTCGAGTTCGTCCAGGCCCGGCATGAGGAAACGGCGGCATTCATGGCCGTGGGCCACGCGAAGTATACGGGCGGCGTGGGGGTGGTGACCTCAACCCAGGGCCCGGGCGCCGTCCACCTCCTTAATGGGCTGTACGACGCCAAGCTCGACGGCGTGCCGGTGGTTGCGATCGTGGGGCAGCAGAGCCGTACGGTGCTGGGCTCGGCCTACATGCAGGAAATTGACCTGGGCGCCCTGTTCAAGGACGTCGCATCCCAGTTCGTCCAGCTGGTCAGCGCCCCGGAGCAGGTGCCCATGGTCCTGGACCGGGCATTCCGCACGGCGAAGGCCACGTCCTCGCCGTGCGTCGTCATTGTCCCGCATGACATCCAGTCCGCGCCGGCACCGCAGCTTGAGCAGCAACACGGCATCGTGGTCACCAGCCCCTCGTGGAGTTCCGCCGCCAAAACGCCGCGGGATGAGGACCTGGACGCCGCGGCCGCCCTCCTGAACTCCTCGGAACGGGTGGCGCTGCTTGTCGGCCAGGGTGCCCGGCACGCCTTCGAAGAAGTGGTGGCCGTGGCGGAAAAGCTGGGTGCCGGCATTGCCACCAGCCTGCTGGGCAAGCCGTACGTTGATGAGACGCTCCCCTTCGCCGTCGGAACCATGGGGCACCTGGGCACCACTGCCAGCGCCCACCTGCTGGGCAACTGCGATGCCCTGCTGATTGTGGGGTCCAATGATCCGTGGACGGAGTTCTATCCGCCGCCCGGGGCGGCGCGGGCCGTGCAGATCGATATCGACGAGAAAAAGATCGGCAACCGCTACCCGGTGGAGGTGGGCCTGCCCGGTGACGCGGCTTCCGCCCTCGCCGCCCTGGGCCGTAGGCTTGAGCACCGCCCGCGGAGCCAGTGGCGCTCGGACGTGGAACATGAAGTCAGCCGCTGGCGTATCCTCGCCGCGGACCGCGCCGCCGTGCCTGCCTTGCCCGTCAACCCCGAACGCGTGGTCCGCGAGCTCAATGGCAGGCTCCCGGGGAATGCGCAGGTGAGCGTCGACGTCGGAAGCTGCGTGTACTGGTACGCCCGCCAGCTGGTGCTGCCGCCCGGGGTCCCGGCGCACCTGTCCGGCACCCTCGCCAGCATGGGGTGCTCCATTCCCTACGGGATTGCCGCGAAGCTGGCCCACCCCGACCGGCCGCTCGTGGCCCTGGCCGGGGACGGTGCCATGCAGATGGCGGGTGTCGCCGAGCTGGCCACCGTGGCGCACCGCTGGCAGGAGTGGGAGGACCCGCGGTTCGTGGTGTGCGTCTTCAACAACCGGGAGCTGACGGAGGTCACCTGGGAACAGCGCGAGTCTGAGGGCGAGCCGCGGTTCGCGGCCAGCCAGGAGCTTCCCGATTTTCCTTTCGCCGGATACGCCGAGCTGCTGGGCCTTGGGGGCATCCGGGTGGAGGATCCGGAGCTGCTCGGTGAAGCGTGGGAGCAAGCCTTTGCCGCGGACCGGCCCGTGGTGATCGAAGTGCTGACGGATCCGGAAATTCCGCTGCTGCCCCCGTTCCCGGCCGGCAGGGAAAAAGCGGAGAGCATGCGCAAGGGGCTGGCTGCGGAGGACGACGGCGCCCGGGCCGCCGAACTGCTCGATACCTACCTGTCGCAGGAGGAACCTGCCGGCGGCTGACTGCGCCTAGAGCAGGACGGCGGTGACGGCCAGGTCCTTGCCGGCGTAGCTTTCCGCGTCCTGGAGGATCTCACAGATGATCCCGAAGGACCTGTCGCTCCGGAACGGGGCGGCCACCTGCCAGAGGACGGTGACCGGGGCGTTGCCGTTGTCCGTGATGGAGTCCGCAAAGTCGTGCAGGGAGTCGTTCAGGGCGTCGAGGTTGACCCCGTAGTGTTCCGGAAAACTGAGGACTTCACCGAAGGTTTCCAGGACGGCACGTTTGCTGTCAGCCGGCGGGACAACCAGGATTCGGCGTCCGGCATCGGCCACCTGTTCCTGCAGTTCCTCCAGGGTCCAGGTGTCGCCAGAGTAGATTTTCATGGCTTGCTTAGCTGCCTTCCGCTATGAACTTGAACGACTCGTAATGGTCTTCGGTGTAGTACTTGTCCCCGCCGCTGCCGGCCACGATCCGGCGGGCGCCCCGGTCTGATTCCCCGGGCGTGGGCACCGTGTACTCGCGGTAGTATCCCCGGTCCTGGCGCGGCAGGATGCGCTCGAAGTTGCCGAAGGTCTGGTCATCCTGGCTGTACTGGTACGGGCCTCCCGCGCGGATAAGTGCCAGGACCCTGCGACCCTCAGGCGGCAGTTCCGATTCCCGGATGGATGCCAGCCCTGAAGGGTTGTCGGCCGCGACCGGCGCCGTGGGGGCGGACGGGAAGGCGGAACCCGCTGCCGTGGCGCGGGAGGTGGCCTCCGCCGTCGTGCTTTCCTTCGGCTGATCCAGGAGTCCGGGGCCGCCGAACATGACCAGGGCCAGGACCACAAGGGCACCCAGCAACAGGGGCAGGAGGGAACGGTTGCGCATTCTTAAGTCCAGGCTACGTGCGGTAGATGCTGATGGAGTTGGCCTCGGCCAGGTCCGTCTCCCCGGCAGCCACCACCCCGCCCTGCCGCTGTTCGTGCAGCGGTGAGGTGGTCAGGCGGAGCTCGAACCTGCGCGGAGCGGTCCCTTCGGCGGTAACCTGCGGGAGCGTGATCTGCAGGTCCGAGGTTCCGCCGTTCACCACGATCAGTCCCGCGAACTCCCCGTCGTCGGTGCCGAGCAGGAGCTGGACCACCCGGTGGCGCGGATCGTTCCAGCGCTCGGTGGACATTGGCCGGCCGTCCTGGTCGAACCAGTAAAGGTAGGACTGTTCGTCGCGGACGGGGAAGTCGTGGGGCTGGGCGGCGAGGAACTCCTTGCGCAGGCGGATGTAGCGCTTGGTGCTGCGCAGCATCTCGTGGGATTCCGGCGTGCGGGTCCAGTCCAGCCAGGTGATGGCGTTGTCCTGGCAATAGGCGTTGTTGTTGCCCAGCTGCGTCCGTGCCAGTTCGTCACCGGCGGTAATCATGGGCACGCCGAGGGAAATGAGCAGCGAAGCCATCAGGTTGCGGCGGGACTGGGCCCGCTTGGCAAGAATGTCGCCGTTCTCGGTGGGGCCCTCCACGCCGTGGTTGTAGCTGCGGTTGTCGCCGTGGCCGTCCCGGTTCTGCTCACCGTTGTCCTCGTTGTGCTTCCGGTCGAAGGAAACGAGGTCGTTCAGGGTGAAGCCGTCGTGCGCGGTGATGTAGTTGACCGATGCCAGGCGGGAGCGTCCGGAAGCCTGGAACAGGGCAGCGGACCCTGACAGCGAGTCAGCGAGCTTGGCTACTGACCCGCCGTGGCCGCCGTTTTCGAGGGCTGCCCGGTCCGCAAGCCAGAAGGAGCGGAGGGAATCCCGGAAGTGGTCGTTCCAGTCCACCCAACCCAGCGGGAACCGTCCGGTCTGCCAGCCCCCGTAGCCCACGTCCCACGGTTCGGCGATCAGCTTCACGTCTGACAGGACGGGGTCCGCCGCGACGGCCAGCAGGAATGGATGCCGGGGGTCGAAGTCGTTGGCAGCGTTGCGGCACAGGGTGACCGCGAGGTCGAAACGGAAGCCGTCAATATGGAACTCGTCCACCCAGTACCGCAGCGAGTCCACCACCAGCTGGACTACCCGGGGCTCGGCGAAGTTAAGGCTGTTTCCGCAGCCGGTGGTGTCCACATACCTGCCCTGCCCGTCCGTGCGGTAGTACGTGTCCTCCCCCAGGCCCCGGAAACTCACGGTCTGGCCGTTGGGTCCGCCCTCCGCCGTGTGGTTGTAGACGACGTCAAGGATGACCTCCAGGCCGGCGGCGTGAAGGGCCTTGACCATCCCCTTGAATTCGTCCTGCACAGCCTTCGGCCCGGCCTCCCGCGCCGCCTTGGTGGCATATGCCGGGTGCGGGGCGAAGAAGGCCGCAGTGTTGTAGCCCCAGTAGTTGGTCAGTCCCAGGTCCTGCAGGTGCGGTTCGTCGAGGTGAAAATGCACCGGCAGCAGTTGCACCGAAGTGACTCCCAGGCTGGTGAGGTGCTCCACTACGGCGGGGTGGGCCATGCCGGCGTAGGTTCCGCGCAGCTCCCGGGGAACATCCGGGTGGAGCATGGTCTGCCCGCGGACATGGGCTTCATAAATGATGGTGTCGCGCCACTTCAGGCGCAGCCGTTCGTCACCGTCCCAGGTGAAGTCTCCGGCCATTCGGACGCTGGTGAGCACGCCGTCCCGCTGGTCCACCGCACGGCCGTACGGATCGAGCAGCAGTGGCTGGCCGCCGTCGTCCTCAACCTCCCGCGTGGGCATCGAAAGGGGCAGCGACTGTTCCCGCGACGCGGGGCGGAACCCGTACCGCGAGCCGTAGGGCAGGTCCTCCACGATGCCGTGGTGAACCCCCTCCGTGACGTTGGGGAGCGCCTGGACACGCCAGTCCCCGCCGGGTGCGATGTAGACGATTTCCAGGCTGGGCACTCCCGGGGCGTAGCAGGCCACGTTGGCCCGGCCCCCGGCACGGTGCCGAGTGCCGCCGGAGTCCGCGCGCGGAACGCTGACACCGAGGGGAGCTGCCGTGGAGGAGTCCATGGTGGAAGCGGTGTCGAAAAACGGCATGACCATCACCTAAATAGTAGCCGCCACGGGCATTTGAACTGCCCCGACGCTAGACATGGCGCCGGGGAGGGAAGGGCCTGCGGGAGGCGGGCTCCATCCCCTCATGTTTCCTACTTTGCGGCGCGCTGGCGCGAGACCTCATACAGGGAGATACCCACTGCCATGGAGGCGTTCAGCGATTCCATCGCCGAATCGATGGGGATGGACACGATCTGGTCGCAGTTCTCCCGGACCAGCCGGCTGAGCCCCTTCCCTTCCGAGCCCACCACGATGCACACCGGTTCCTTTGCGAGCGTCAGGTCCGGCAGCGAGATGTCGCCGTCGCCGTCCAGGCCCAGGACGAAGATGCCCATGTTCTTGAACTGCTTGAGGGCGTTGTTGAGGTTGGAAGCGCGTGCCACGGGAACGCGGACGGCGGCGCCTGCGCTGGTCTTCCAAGCGGAGGCGGTGACTCCGACGGAACGGCGTTCGGGAACGATGACGCCGTGGCCGCTGAAGGCTGACACGGAGCGGATGATGGCACCGAGGTTGCGGGGATCGGTGATGCCGTCAAGGGCGACAAAGAGCGGGGCGTTGGGGACGTGCCCCTTCTTCCACTTGTCCACCGTTTCTTCGGCCAGTTCATAGGCGTCCGCGTATTCATACGGCGGGATCTGCAGGACCAGCCCCTGGTGGACGGCGTCATCGGTCATGCGGTCCAGCTCCGGCTTGCCCGTTTCCAAGAGCGGGATGCCGCGCTCGGCAGCGAGCTTCAGGGACTCCTTGACGCGGTCATCCATCTCGATTCGGATGGCGACGTGCAGCGCCTTGGCGGGGATGCCGGCGCGGAGCGCCTCCACCACCGAGTTACGGCCGGTGACGACTTCCTCGGTGGCACGTCCCTTGGGCCCGGACTTCGCTGCCCCCGCACTGCGGGCACCGGTGCCGCGCTTGGCGGCGGACCGCTCGGCAAGCTGCTTGGCCTTGTGGGCCTTGTGGTACGGCCGGTCTTCCGCCTTGGGCGTTGGCCCCTTGCCTTCCAGGGCCTTTCGGCCATGGCCACCGGTTCCGATGGTTGGGCCCTTTTTCGCTTTAACCGATCGGCGACCATTGTTGGCCATGATGTTCCACCCTTGATTGTGTTGACTGAGTCTGCATACCAGTCTACTGACCGAAGAAAAATCGCCGGACCGCTGCGGGAATCCTTCGGGTCAGTCGCGCTTCAGGCTCCAGGTGGCGCCGTCGGGGCCGTCCTCGACCACCACGCCGGCTTCGTTGAGCATGTCGCGGATGGAGTCCGAGGCAGCCCAGTCCTTGTTGGCCCGCGCCGCGGCCCGGGCAGCGAGCTGAGCTTCCACCAGGACACCGAGCGCATCCGATTCCCGGCTGTTCCGGGTGTCGGCACCGGCAACGGCGTCGAGCCCCAGCACGCCCGTCATGACGGTGACGGCGTGCATCGCCTCGCCGGCAGCGTCGTCGTCGCCCTCCGCCAGGGCGGTATTGCCTGCCCGGACGGCCTCATGCAGGGCAGCCAGCGCGCGCGGCACGTTCAGGTCGTCGTCCATGGCCTCGGAAAATGCCTCCAGGCTTACGGGCGTGCGGGCGCTGGCGTGCCCGGCCTCAGGCCCCAAGCGGGCCGCGGCCTTGGCAAGGAACCCGTCGATGCGTTCGACGGCGGCCGCAGCTTCCTGGAGCGACGTGGGACGGTAGTCAAGGACGGAGCGGTAGTGGGCCTGGCCCAGGTAGTAGCGGACCACCCGGGGCGGGGCGAGTTCCAGCATTTCTGCGGGGCTGATGGTGTTGCCGATGGACTTGGACATCTTTTCGCCCTCATAGGTCACCATGCCGTTGTGCATCCAGAAACTGGCGAAAGGATGCCCTGCCGCCTGCGACTGCGCCATCTCGTTCTCATGGTGCGGGAAGCGCAGGTCCAGCCCGCCGCCATGGAAGTCAAACTCCGTGCCCAGGTACTTGGTGACCATCGCGGAGCACTCCAGGTGCCAGCCGGGACGGCCCGCCCCCCATGGTGACGCCCAGGAGGCGGTGGCGGGTTCGCCCTCCTTGGAGCCTTTCCACAGGGCGAAGTCGCGGGGGTCCTTCTTCCCGCGCGGATCGGCGTCCGGCGCCGCCTGCATGTCGTCAATGTTCTGCCGGGTCAGCGCGCCGTACTTGCTCCAGGAACGTACGTCGAAGTACACGTCACCGGAGTCATCCAGCGCGGGATAGGCGTGGCCGCGGTCGATCAGCTGCTGGATCAGGGCGTGCATCTCGGGGATGTGGCCGGTGGCCCGCGGCTCGTAGGTGGGCCGGGAAACGCCGAGGGTGTCGTAGGCCCGCAGGAACTCCTGCTCGTAGCGGTACGCCAGCGCCCACCACTCCTCCTGGGCCACTTCCCCCGGCTCAGGCACGAAGTCCGGAGCGAAGGACGCCTCCGACTTCGCGAGGATTTTGTCGTCAATGTCTGTAACGTTCCGGACCACAGTTACCCGGTACCCCCGGAACGTCAGCCAGCGGGTGAGCTGGTCGAAGGCGATGGCGGAACGGATGTGGCCCACGTGGGGCATGCCCTGCACTGTGGCCCCGCAGTAGTACAGGCTGGCCTTTCCTTCGACGAGGGGGACGAAGTTCCGGACTTCAGCGGAGGCAGTGTCATAGAAGCGCAGGGTCACCGCTCCAGACTAGCCGATGGCACTGGCGGGCCGGGGGTAGACCAGGGCGGTTGCCACCGCGGAGATGCCCTCGCCGCGTCCGGTGAATCCGAGCCGGTCGCTGGTGGTGGCGGTGACGCTGACGGGTGCGTCCGCGGCGTCGCTGAGGACCTGCTGCGATTCCTCCCGCCGGGGCCCGAACTTTGGCCGGTTGGCCACGAACTGGACTGCCACGTTGCCGATCTCGAATCCTGCGGCACGAACGATCCGCGCCGCTTCGGCCAAGAGCGTTACTCCGGAGGCGCCGGCGAATTCGGGGCGGTCAGTGCCGAAGTGGGTGCCGAGGTCGCCGATTCCGGCTGCGGAGAACAGGGCGTCCGACGCCGCATGCGCCACCGGGTCTCCGTCGGAGTGCCCGGCCAGGCCGCGCTCGCCCGGCCATAACAGTCCGCCGAGCCATAGGGGGCGCGCTGAATCGTCTGCTGCATATGCGTGGACGTCCAGGCCGATGCCCGTCCGGGGAATGATCATCTGCGGGTCTGCCATCCCTAGCCTTCCACCCAGCGGGCGCCAAGCGGGCCTTCCAGCAGCCCTTCGGCCAGGATTAGGTCCAGCGGCGTGGTGATTTTCAGCGACTGGGTGGAACCACGGACCACATGGACCGTGGTTCCGGTCATTTCCACCAGCATGGCGTCGTCCGTGACCGCTGCCGCCTGCTGCGAGTCCAGCGACTGGGCAGCCTGGTGGGCCCGTTGGAGCGTGGCCAACCGGAACCCCTGGGGCGTCTGCACGGCGCGCAGGTCCTCACGGGGGGCAGTTCCGGTGACAACCTCCGGCGCCGGTGAACCGCCACCGTCCGCGGTGGCCCTGACTGTCTTGACGGTGTCCACGACGGCGATCGCGGGAATGACCGCCTCAGCGCCGGCGGCGAGGGCGTCGGCGATGCGGTGGAAGACGGAGTCCGGTGTCAGCGCGCGGGCGGCGTCGTGGACCATGACGGCGTCCGTGCCCTCCATAAGGGCGCCCAGACCGGCACGAACGGACTCTGCACGCGTGGCTCCGCCGTCAACGATCGTCAGGAGCGGACCGCCGTCGGCAAGCTCTTCGCGGAAGTCCTCACACAGCCTGCGCAGCCCGTCATTTCCGGCGGGCAGCGCAATGCACACTTGGCTGCTGATTCCGGACGCGACGATGCCGCGCAGGGCATGCATCAGGATGGGTTCTCCACCCAGCGGCACTGCAGCCTTGGGCATGCCATAACCAAGCCGTTGCCCCGAACCTGCGGCCACCAGGATCACCGCGGTAACCAGGCGGTTAGGTGTTTCGCTCATGCGGACTAGCCTACGTCGCTGCGGGCCGCAGCGTCCGGCGGGGCGCTGCCGTGTGTTGGCCCGGAAAGATCCGGAGCAAAAAAGAAGCCCCGGCGCACTTTCGTGCCGCCGGGGCTTAATTCTTAGGAAGCCAAAACCTCGTCGAGAACGCTTGCCGCCTTCTCTTCATCGGTCTTTTCGGCCAGCGCCAGTTCTGAGATCAGAATCTGCCGGGCCTTGGCCAGCATTCGCTTCTCGCCTGCGGAAAGGCCCCGGTCGTGATCCCGGCGCCACAGGTCGCGGACGACCTCTGCTACCTTGATGACGTCACCGGAAGCAAGCTTCTCCAGATTTGCCTTGTACCTGCGTGACCAGTTGGTGGGCTCCTCGGTGAACTCGGCACGGAGCACATCAAACACGTGCTCCAAGCCATCCTTGCCCACTACGTCCCGGACCCCAACAAGGTCAACGTTTTCTGCTGGAACTTCAATGGTCAGATCACCCTGAGCCACCTTGAGCTTGAGATACATTTTCTCTTCGCCCTTGATGGTGCGCATCTTGATTTCTTCAATCTTTGCAGCACCGTGGTGAGGGTAAACTACTGTCTCGCCGACCTCAAATACCATGTGGACATTTCCCCTTTCCCGCAGACCAGTTTATCACGATTCAGGCATATGACCGGCCGCGGAAAGGGCCCGGAACCGCGAAAATACGCGGAAATTGGCCCAAATAGACCCCCTTGGACCCCTTGACGGATGCGGATAATAGTGCATCGCCGCGGCCCTGCCAAGGGCGATGTGACGCCGCCGAATCCTCGTTTTGGCGGCTTTCCGGATAGGCTATGCCTAAATCTGTTTCAAGACTCTCGAGGAGTACGTGACGTGCGTTTCACTGCGACGAACCGGGCCCAGCGCGGCAAACTGGCACTGACGGCTGCCGCCCTTGGCATCGGACTGCTGACGTCGGGCTGCGGGTACATCAATTCCCAGCAGACAAGCGAGCAGTACCAGGCGTCGGACGGCATTGTCACCGATCTCGGCCCCCTCAAGCTGAGCAACTTCCTCATCATCTCCAACGGCGAGGACGAACCGGGCCGGGTCATCGGTGCCGTCTACAACTCCTCGTCCCAGGACGTGAAGCTCACGGTCAACGGCGCCGAGGGCTCGGAGACCGAGGTTCCGGTCAAGGCCAACTCCTACGTCCTGCTGAACAATGACACGGATGAAGCCGTCCTGAGCACCACCGGCGGCATCCCGGGGTCGCTGGTGGATATCAAGATCACCGAAAGCGGCACCAACGTCAGCAACACCGTCAAGGTTCCCGTCCTGGACGCCACCCTGCCGGAGTACAAGGAATACCTGCCGGCCGGAAGCACCCCGTCGCCTTCCCCCACACCGTCGCCCACCGCCTCCGAACTTGGCGGCGGCACCGGCCACTAGCCAGCGGCGCAGCAAGCTACATGCAAAAGGGAGGGGCCGGCCGGCCCCTCCCTTTTGCGAGTCCCGTAACGCTGCCGTCCCGGCTTCCGTGGATCCGCGGGCGCCTTTACGGCTCGAACTTGTAGCCGAGTCCGCGCACTGTCACCAGGTACCGCGGCGCGGAGGGATCGGGTTCGATCTTGCCGCGCAGCCGCTTTACGTGGACGTCCAGGGTCTTGGTATCGCCCACATAATCGGACCCCCACACCCGGTCGATGAGCTGGCCGCGGGTGAGTACCCGGCCGGAGTTGCGCAGGAGCATCTCGAGCAGCTCGAACTCCTTCAGCGGAAGCAGGACCTGCTCGCCGTCCACGCTGACCACGTGCCGCTCGATGTCCATCCGGACCGGGCCGGCCTGCACCGTGGAGGAAATCAGCTCCTCCGGCTCGCCCTGGCGCCGCAGCACCGCCCGGACCCGGGCCACCAGCTCGCGGGAGGAATAGGGCTTGGTGACGTAGTCATCAGCCCCCAGTTCCAGGCCCACGACTTTATCGATTTCCGAGTCCTTGGCTGTCAGCATGATCACCGGGACGCTTGAACGCTGGCGGAGCTGGCGGCAGACCTCAGTGCCGGACAGGCCCGGGAGCTGCAGATCCAGGAGCACCAGGTCGGCGCCGTTGCGGTCGAATTCGGTGATGGCATCCAGGCCGTTGTCCACCACCTCAACTTCGAAACCCTCTTTGCCCAGCAAATAGGACAAGGGATCGCTGAACGACTCCTCGTCCTCCACAATCAAGATCCTGCTCAAGCGCTAGCTCCTCGTTCTTTTGCGCCGGCGGCGCGGGGTACCTGGGTAAGTGTTGGCTGGTCGGCTCGCTGCCCTGCCGGCTCCTGCCGGGCGGCGGACGCGGACGGAACGTCGTCGTCGCCGTCGTGCCCTTCCATCTCGGGCAGGCGGAGGGTGAAGGTGGATCCCTGGCCGGGCTGGGACCACACGGTCACCTCACCGCCATGGTTGGAGGCAACGTGCTTGACGATGCTCAGGCCCAGGCCGGTACCGCCGGTGTGGCGGGACCGTGCCGCATCCACCCGGTAGAAGCGTTCGAAGACGCGTTCCTGTTCTTCCGGGGTAAGGCCCTCACCCTGGTCTGTCACCGAGATGGAGACGAGCCCTTCCCGGGACCGGACTCCGATGCCCACCCGGGTGTTGGCCGGCGAGTACCGGATGGCGTTGTCGATGAGGTTGCGCAGGGCCGTGACCAGCAGGTCCTGGTCGCCGAACACCTTGCCCTCGGTCCGGCCGCCCACCACGATCGTGATGTTCTTGCTTTCCGCAGGCAGCTGGGACCGGTCCACCGCTTCGGCGATCACCGCATTGACGTCCACGGGGCCGCCCTGCTGGGTGACGCTGGCTCCCTGCAGGCGCGACAGTTCGATGATGTCCTGCACCAGCGCGGCAAGCCGGGCAGATTCCTTGTGCATCCGCTTGGCGAAGCGGCGGACGGCCTCCTCGTCGTCCGCGGAGGATTCGAGGGCTTCGGCGAGCAGCGAGATGGCGCCCACCGGAGTCTTGAGTTCATGGGAGACGTTGGCGACGAAGTCGTTCCGGATCTCCTCTGTACGGGTGATCTCCGTGCGGTCGTCCGCGAGCAGGAGGATGTATTCCTCGCCCAGCATGGCTGCCCGCACCTGGACAATGATGGTTCCCTGTCCCAGCGGGCCGCGGGGCAGTTCCAGCTGCTTTTCCAGGATGACGCCGTCGCGCCGGACACCCGCCGTCATGTCCAGCAGTTCCTTGTGGACCACGGTGTGTCCCCGCACCAGCCCGTAGGCGTAGGCGGCGGGGCTGGCACGGACCACGCCGTCCACCGCGTCGACCACCACAAAGGCCCGCCCGACGATAGCAAGCACTTCCGCTGCGCCGGCGGGGAGAGCCAGTTCCTCGGCGTCGATGTCCAGCAACTGGCGCTGCTTCTCGCTGACCCGGAAAGCGAGCACGCCAAAGGTGCCGAGCGCCAGGCCAACGAGGCCTGCGACCAGACCGATGAGCATAGGATCCACAGGTCCACCTTATGCTCTTGCCGGGGCCCATCCGGCGCGGCCGGACCCCCTGCGGCCACGGTTCAACTAACGTTCACCTTCAAGGGACCAACCGTTTACCGGATACTGGCAGAGTAACGAGTTGGAGTGCCGAACGGCCACACGATTCCTGCTGCCCGGAAGCGGGCCCGGCAGGGATTTCAAGGAAAGGACGCCTACGTGCGTAAGGTTTTTCAGGAAGAACTCACCCACGTGGGTGAGGAGCTGGTGCAGATCTCCCGGCTGGTCACCGAAGCGATGGAAAAGGCCACTACTTCGTTCGAAGTGGCGGACGTGGACCTCGCCCAGGACGTCATTGCCGCGGATGCGCGCATCGACTTCCTGCAGAACAGCCTGGATGAGCGGGCCATCGACATCCTGGCACTGCAGGGTCCGGTCGCCAGCGACCTGCGCATGATCGTGGGTTCCCTGCGTATGAGCGCATCGCTGGAGCGAATGGGCGACCTCGCCCGCCATATCGCACAGCTGGCCCGCCTCCGCTTCCCGTCGACGGTGATTCCGGCGTCCATGACGGAGACGTTCAAGCAGATGGCCGAGCTGGACAAGGAAATCGCGGCCAAGCTCACCGTCCTGCTGGAGACCCGCGACCTGGAAGTTGCCCGGGACATCCTGAAGGCCAACACGGCCATCAATGACCTGCACCTGAGCGTCTTCAAGGCGATCGCCGCGCCCGAGTGGAACGAGTCACCCGCCACCACCGTGGACGTGGCCCTTGCCAGCCGCTACTTTGAACGGTTCGCGGACCACGGCGTTTCCGTCGCCCAGAAGGTTACCTACCTGGTGACCGGTGCATGGCAGCCGAACGGCATCGAGCACAGCTGATTAAATAGTCCTTAATGAACGACGGCGGGCTGGCCACCAAAGGTGACCAGCCCGCCGTCGTTGTTTAATGCCCTACTTCTTGCCCTGGTTGGCGACGGCAAGGATGGCTTCCTCGGCGGCTTCAGGATCGAGGTAGGTTCCGCCCCGCTTGATGGGCTGGAAGTTCTCATCCAGGTCGTACACCAGCGGGATGCCGGTGGGGATGTTCAGGCTGGCGATAGCTTCGTCGCTGATGCCGTCCAGGTGCTTGACCAGTGCGCGGAGGGAGTTGCCGTGCGCGGTGACCAGGACGGTCTTGCCGGCCTTCAGGTCTTCCTTGATGTCCGATTCCCAGTATGGGAGCAGGCGGACCAACACGTCCTTCAGGCACTCGGTGCGGGGAAGCGCGGCACCGAGTCCGGCGTAGCGGGGGTCGTGGGCCTGGGAGAATTCGGAGTTATCGTCCAGGGGCGGCGGCGGGGTGTCGTAGGAACGGCGCCATTCCATGAACTGGTCCTCGCCGTACTCGGCCAGGGTCTGCGCCTTGTCCTTGCCCTGCAGCGCACCGTAGTGGCGCTCGTTCAGGCGCCAGTCGCGCTTCACCGGGATCCAGCCGCGGTCAGCCTTGTCCAGGGCGATGTTGGCCGTGTTGATGGCCCGCTTCAGCAGGGAGGTGTAGAGCACATCCGGGAGCACGTTGTTCTCCACCAGGAGCTCACCGCCCCGCGCTGCTTCCTCGCGGCCCTGGTCGTTCAGGTCAACGTCCACCCAGCCGGTGAACAGGTTCTTGGCGTTCCATTCGCTGTGGCCGTGGCGCAGCAGAATCAGCTTGTAAGTCATGATTTTCATCCTAGCCGAGCGCCGTTGCCGCCCGCCCAGCGTTACAAGCCGACGGCGGGGAGCCGCCGCTGCCGTGGCAACGGTAAGGTGGGGCGGTGGTTCAAAAGGCTGAACGGGTGGCCGCCCCGCAGATCACCGGCAGGAACGCGGCGGGCAGGCAGGGCAGGCCGGTGGGCAACGTGACCCGCGGCACTACCAATCCCAACCGCATGCGCCGCCTCGACCGCTGGCTGGCCGGAC
>NZ_JBNHFD010000053.1:0-25794 GCF_059089865.1 Arthrobacter sp. Y3221157 | reverse complement strand
GGTTACACGGAACCAACCAATAACTGAATACAACACCACCACTGCCCCTCAGGGGCAGGATGTTGTAACCACAGATTTCCCCACCCCTTCCAGGGTGCGGGTAGAAGGGTTACGGCGGTCATAGCGTGGGGGAAACGCCCGGTCCCATTCCGAACCCGGAAGCTAAGACCCACAGCGCCGATGGTACTGCACCCGGGAGGGTGTGGGAGAGTAGGACACCGCCGGACAACACATCACGGTCGAGGCCCCAACCACAGGTTGGGGCCTCCCGCATTTAACACACAAACCACCAAACCAAACTCCCTGAAGGCATCCGGGGAAGTGACGGGGTGTTGGCGGAAGCATCTGTTGGTTTAAAGACCCCGGTAGAGTTGATCACCATGAACAGCCTCTTCAGCCATGGCCAGGACCCCTGGGAAGACGACAGCCAGCCCGCCTCGGATCTGCTGGAGCCTGTGGTGCATACAGTCGTGGTGCCGGGGACCATAGCCCATGCCTTCGCCGGCTTCACGGACCATACACACTTGTGGTGGCCGCTGGAAGCCCATGGCGTTTACGGGGCTGACTCCTATGTCGAGTTCGAAGAGAACCTCATTCTTGAGACTGCTGACGACGGCCGAACGAGCATCTGGGGAACGCTTGATGACTGGCAGCCGCCGTTTTCCTTCCACGCCACGTGGCATCCCGGCACCACTGCCATGTGGTCCACTGAACTCCTCGTGGTATTCAAAGCTGTGGATGAGGGAACAGAAGTCCGTGTATTCCATGACGGGTGGGAAGGCGCCGAGGACCCCGCTGCAGTCCGTGCTGAATACGCCGACGCCTGGCCGGAGATCCTGGCAAGGTATGCCCGGTTCATGGGGGCTGAATGACCGAAATCCGTCGCCTGGAAGATGGAGACGTGATGCTGCGCCGTTGTATCGCAGCAGCCAAGGATGAACTGCAGGCGGACCTGCTGAGCTTGGAGTGCATGAGGACAATGTGCGGGCCCAGCGCTTCTACCTGCGCCATGGCTTCAGGGACTCAGGAAGGCGTAAGCCCTACCCGCTGAATCCGGCTGCCAAGGAGCCGGTGATGGAACTGCAGCTCAAGCCCAAAGCTGACGGGGAGTAGCTACAGCGTCCGAGTAGAAATCTGTGCTGGCGGGACCGCCGTACTCGTCCGGATGATGAACTCCGTGGGATATTCGTGGTCGGTGGCACTTTGTCCCGCACCGCCGTCGGACTTCTGCCCGCCATCGCCCAGCAAGTCGAGGGCCGTTCGTGCCGCCAGCTGACCCTGCCCCCGCGGATCCTGGCTGATGGTGGTCAGCCCGAACGTCTCGCCAAGCTCATGCCCGTCCATGCCCACCACGGAAAGATCGTGCGGAACCTGCAGGCCGAAGTCACGTGCTGCGAGGATGACGCCGACAGCCATCTCGTCAGAAGCCGCGAACACGGCAGTAGGCCGTTCCGCTGCCGTCCCCAGCATGCGGCGTGCGCCCGCATAGGCTCCGTGGATGGTGAAATCGGCCGGTACCTGCCATTCCCGGCGAAGTGGCAGGCCCGCAGCCGCCATCGCCTTTTCGAAGCCGCCGCGGCGGATTCCCGGCAGCTTGAAGTCCCGGTCCAGTTCCGCGTCACCCGTCATGTGCGCAATCCGGGTGTGGCCCAGCCGGATGAGGTGGTCGGTGGCCTCCCGCGCCAGCCGCTCATCGTCAATACGGATGGTGGACGCGCCCGGCAGCGCTCCGCCGATCCCCACGATCGGACGGTGGACAGCCAAGAGCTGCCGGATCTCCTCTTCACTCAGCACCAATGCCACCGCGATCACGGCGTCCAGGCGCTTCCGCAGCAGGAAGTCGTTGAGCACGCTGCTGCGCCGTTCAGGCTGCTCGCCAACGTTATACAGCGTGAGGTCGTAGCCGGCATCCAGCAGGGTCTCCGAGACTCCCTCTACTACCGAGGAGAAGTACCACCGGTGCACATGCGGCACCACAAGCCCGATGTTGTGGTTGCGCCCCGAAGCGAGGCTGGAAGCGTGGTAGGACGGGACAAAGCCCAGCTCCTGCGCAGCCTCCTGGGCAAGCCGGCGGGCACGCGGCGACACGTTGGCTTTCCCGCTCAACGCCCGGGACACGGTGGCCACGGACAGGCCCGCTTTGGCTGCTACCTCCTTGATGCCCGCCATGCTCAATCTGCTGCGGCGCCGGGTCCAAGCTGGATCCAGGCAGTCTCGCCCGAGGCGAGGTGCGTACCGGACTCCGAGGGAAGGCTGCGGACGATGACCTGCCCGGCGGGCAATTCCAGTGGCTCGTGGTTGAGGTTCATAAGCACCAGCGTAGTGCCGTTGACATACCCGAGTGAGGAACCGGTGCACCAGTCCTCTGCCCAAGCGAGCGAGCCCCGGCCCAGGTCCAGGTCCCTCCGGATCCGAAGGATGTTCCGGTACAGCGCGAGGTGCGACGACGGCGAAGCAGCCTGGACGTCGCGCGCCAAGGCCGGGAACGAGGGCGGAAACGGCAGCCAGGGGGTGTCTCCGGCACCAAAGCCGAGGTGCTTGTCCGCGGCACGCCACGGGAGCGGAACGCGGCAGCCGTCACGGCCCAGGCGCTCTCCGCCGGTCCGCGCGAAAGTGGGGTCCTGCCGCTGGTGCTCGGGGATGTCGACGCCGTCGGGCAACCCAAGCTCTTCACCCTGGTACAGGTAGGCCGCACCCGGCAGTCCCAGCATGAACAGCGAAGCGGCAGCTGCCCGGCGGCGCCCTAGTGCGGTGTCCGGCTGGGGATCAGCGGGGCCAATCCCGTCCCCGTCACGAGGCCCCGGCCCGTTGTAGCCGAAGCGGCTGGCATGCCGGACGACGTCGTGGTTGGACAGGACCCAAGTGCTTGGGGCGCCAACGGCGTCCAGCGCCACCAGCGAGTCCGTGATCACCCCGCGCAGCCGGTGGACGTCCAACCCTGCATGCAGGTACGGGAAGTTAAAGGCCTGGTGCATCTGGTCCTCCCGTACCCAGTTCGCCAGCCGCGGCAGCGGATCAACATTGGCCTCGGCGCAGAGGATGCGGTCCGGCCCGTACTCGTCCAGGACCCGGCGCCAGTGGCGGTAGATGTCATGCAGGGCCGGCTGCCCGAACATCGGTGCTTCATGGCCCGGGAACCCGTCGCTGCTCCCGCCGTCCGCCCGTCCGCCCCAGGCCGGAAGCCCGGGAGCCTTGACCAGGGCGTGGGCAACGTCCACGCGGAACCCGGAGACGCCGCGGTCAAGCCAGAACCGGAGGACGCGTTCAAACTCGTCATGGACGGCCGGGTTGTCCCAGTTGAAGTCGGGCTGGGAGGAATCGAAGAGGTGAAGGTACCACTGGTCCGGCTGGCCGTCCGGGCCGGCCACCCGGGTCCAGGCAGGCCCGCCGAAGTGGGACTGCCAGTTGTTGGGCGGCTCATGGCAGCCGGATCCGGTGCCGTCGCGGAAAATGAACATCTCCCGCTCCGGGCTGCCGGCGGGCGCCGCCAGGGCAGCCTGGAAAGCGGGGTGCTGGTCGGAGCAGTGGTTGGGAACCAGATCCACGATAACCCGCAGGCCCAGCCGGTGGGACTCGGCCATCATGACGTCGAAGTCGCCAAGGGTGCCGAAAATCGGGTCCACATCGCAGTAGTCACTGACATCGTAGCCCGCATCGCGCTGCGGAGAGCGGTAGAAAGGCGACAGCCAGACCGCGTCCACGCCGAGGTCCGCCAGGTGCGGAAGTTCCTCGGTGATGCCGGCAAGGTCGCCTATGCCGTCGCCGTTGAAGTCGCGGAAAGACCGGGGGTACACCTGATAGATCACGGCTGAGCGCCACCAGCCCGGGAGGGCGTCCGCGGCGTGGATGAGTGTCAGCGGGCCGGCATCGAGTGTAGTGCTGGGGATCACAGTTTCGACAGACATGGTTGACAGCTTAGACAAGGAGAAGGGAAAAATGAAAACGCTTCCAGAATCTTACGGCAGCATACTGTCCGCCACGAGGGCATTGCTGCAGGTCATTACTGGAAACGCTTGCAGCGATGTAGGAATACGTTACGGAGTGCGTGCGCGGGTGCCCCTAGACTGAGGAGACAAATTCGGCGCCGGATGGAGGCCCTGTGGGCAGCGTGCTTGATGAACTTGAGGGCATGCTCGCCCCTGGGCAGGTTGACGTGAGAGAGGCCGCGCTCCGCCGGTACGCCGTGGACCAGGCGCCTATCATCGACTTCCACCTGCCACTCGCCGTCGTTTTCCCGCAATCCGTTGCGGACGTCCAGGCCGTGGTGCGCGCCTGTGCGGCCAGGGGTGTGGCGGTGGTGGCCCGGGGAGCAGGGACCGGAGTGTCCGGAGGCGCCCACGCCACGCGCAATTGCGTTGTCATGTCACTGGAGCGGATGGACCACATCCTTGCACTAAACCCGGACGACGAAACGGCACTCGTGGAACCCGGAGTGATCAACGCAGTGCTCAACGAGGCTGCTGCCGTGCATGGCCTGATGTACGCACCGGACCCAGCGAGCTTCCGCACGTCCACAATCGGCGGCAACGTGGCCACGAACGCGGGCGGGCTGCGCTGCGCAAAGTACGGGGTCACCAGGGACTCGGTGCTGGCCCTCGACGTAGTGCTTGCGGACGGTTCCCTTCTCCACACCGGCCACCAGACGTTCAAGGGCGTGGCGGGCTATGACCTGACGGGACTGTTTGTCGGCTCGGAAGGGACGCTGGGCATTGTGGTCGGCATTACCGTGCGGCTGAAGTACCTGCCCCACGAGGTGCACACGGTGGCAGCCTTCTATCCCGACTTCCGGATGGCTGCCGCGGGCGTCCTGGCGGTAGGCAAGGCGCGGGTCCAGCCCGCCATAATGGAACTGCTCGACGGCGGCACGTTGGCCCAGCTGGACGACGTCCATGGGTCGAACCTCACCGCACGGGGTGGCTCCCTGCTCCTGGTCCAAACGGACGGGTTCGGCGCCGGTGCTGAGGCGGAGGTGGTGCGCACTGTTCTGCGGTCCGGTGGTGCGGTAGTCACCGCGGAAGCCAGCGCCGAGGCTGAACGGCTGGTGGAGCTCCGGCGGCACAGCAGGGGCGCGGAGGTTGACGATGAGTACCGGGTGGGGGAGGACGTGGCCGTGCCGCGTTCGCGCCTGGTGGATTACATCGGCGCGCTGGAGGCCATGTCGGTCCGCCACAACGTGAACCTCAAAGTGGTGGCCCACGCCGGGGACGGCAATCTGCACCCCACCTTCTGGATCGAGCGGGACGGCAGCGGCGTGGATCCCGGCGCGATGGAGCGGCTCCAGCGGGCCCTGGACGAAAGCATTACGGCCGCCCTCGACATGGGCGGCACCATCACGGGCGAACACGGGGTGGGTCAGTACAAGCTGCGGTGGCTGGGGCAGGAGCAGCCGGAGCCGCTGCAGCAGCTACAGCGCAGGATCAAGGAACTGTTCGACCCCGAGGGCATCCTGAACCCGGGTAAAGCGATCCTGCCTTAGTCGTCCGCGTCCGGGTATTCGTCGATGGACTCCTCGTCGCCATACCGGGACTCCTCGGTCTCCACCTCGAGGATTTTCAGCAGCCCGGTGTCCGGGTTCAGCATGATGGCTGCCTCATCCCGGCGGTGGCGCAGGATGGAGTCAATGTAGGACTGCACCGCCTCGGCCAGGGGGATATGGCGTTCCTGCTTCTCGGACATGTACCAGCGGTGTTCCAGGACCTCGTGGACCACCTCCGCCTGTTCCAGCTTGCCCGACATGTCACGCGGGATGGAACGGACGATCGGCTCGAAAACCTGGCTGACCCACAGGTGCGCACTGTATTCCTCATCCATGTCGGGGTTGTTGTCAGCCCGGAAGGAGTCCATGTCGTTGAGCAGGCGGCGCGCCTGGTTCTCCTGCGCGTCCAGGCCGGTGAGGCGGAGCAGGCGCCGCTGGTGGTGCCCGGCGTCCACCACCTTCGGCTGCAGCTGGATGGTGGAGCCGTTCTGGGTGGTCTTGATGGCATATTCCTCGACGTCGAAGCCGAGTTCGTTGAGGCGGCGGATGCGGGCACCCACGCGCCAGCGCTCGCCGAGTTCGAAAGACTCCTTCTCGGTCAGCTCGGCCCAGAGGCGGCGGTAGCTGTCCATGATGAGTTCACTAGTGGCCACGGGGTCCACCTTTTCCTCGATCAGTCCGCCGTCCAGGAGGTCCATGAGTTCGCCGGCGATGTTGACCCGTGCGATTTCAAGATCGTATTCGCGCTGGCCGGTGGAGAGGTCCGGGTACAGCTCACCGGTTTCCGCGTCCACCAGGTAGGCGGCAAAAGCGCCGGCGTCGCGGCGGAACAGGGTGTTGGAGAGGGACACGTCGCCCCAGTAGAACCCGATCAGGTGCAGCCGCACCAAGAGCAGCGCCTGGGCGTCGATGAGGCGCGTCAGGGTGTCCTTGCGGAGCATCTGGGAGAACAGCGCGCGGTACGGCATGGAGAACTTGAGGTGCCGGGTGACCAGGACCGGGTTAAGTGGCCGGCCGTCCGGGGTTGCGCGGCCGGTAATGACCGCCACCGGCTCCACGCAGGGCACGTCGAGCCGTGCCAGCTTGCGAAGCATGTGGTATTCGTGCCGGGCCACGTGCTCCGAGGTTTCCTTGATGGCGATGACGGAGCCGCCGAGGTGGGCGAAGCGGACGATGTGCCGGGAGATACCGCGGGGGAGGGCAGCGAGGTATTCGGCCGGCCAGTCTTCCAGGGCAATGTGCCAGGGCAGGTCCAACAGTTCGGGATCGGCAGCAGCCGCGGTGATATTGAGCGAGGAGACCGAGGCGGCTTTCCCGTCGTCGGCACTGGCGGCCACGAAGCGCGGCAGTTTTCCGATCTGCGCGTAGTCGGTGGGTTCGTCGTGCCACTGGGCGCTGTATTCCTCGGTCATGGTTCAATTCTTCCGTACTTGGCGGTGGGCGGCTAAATTGCCGGCAGGCGCAGTTAAAGGCCGACGGCGGCCCATCCGTAAGGAGGGCCGCCGTCGGTTAGAGCGGGATCAGTCGCCGAGGCGCAGGCCGGTCTTGGTATCGAACAGGTGCACGTGGCCCGACTGCGGACGGACGTAGATGGATTCGCCCTTCATCGGAGGGCGGCGGCCGTCGACGCGTGCCACGATGTCGTGGTCCTTGCCGTCCAGCGTGGTGTGGCCGTAGACGTAGGCATCGGCGCCGAGTTCTTCGACGACATCCACCTCAACCTTCAGGCCCTCGCCGTGCGGAGCGGTTTCCAGGTCTTCGGGGCGGCTGCCGAGGGTGACGGTGGAGCCGTGTGCCTCTTCCAGGACGTCGCGCGGCACGGGGTAGACGGTGCCGCCGAACTGGACACCGCCGTCCACGACGGGCAGTTCCAGCAGGTTCATGGCGGGGGAGCCGATGAAGCCGGCAACGAAGACGTTCTTGGGACGGTCGTAGAGGTTGCGCGGGGTGTCAACCTGCTGCAGCAGGCCGTCCTTGAGCACAGCCACGCGGTCACCCATGGTCATGGCCTCGACCTGGTCGTGGGTCACGTAGACCGTGGTGACGCCGAGGCGGCGGGTCAGCGACGCGATCTGCGTACGGGTCTGGACACGCAGCTTGGCGTCCAGGTTGGACAGCGGCTCGTCCATGAGGAAGACCTGCGGGTTACGCACGATGGCGCGGCCCATGGCAACACGCTGGCGCTGGCCGCCGGAGAGTGCCTTCGGCTTGCGGTCCAGGTACTGCTCGAGGTCGAGGAGCTTTGCTGCTTCGCGGACGCGCTCGGCGCGCTCTTCCTTGGAGACGCCGGCGATCTTGAGGGCGAAGCCCATGTTGTCGGCCACAGTCATGTGCGGGTACAGCGCGTAGTTCTGGAACACCATCGCGATGTCGCGGTCCTTCGGCGGAACATCGGTGACGTCGCGGTCACCGATCAGGATGCGGCCGGCGTTGACGTCCTCGAGGCCTGCGAGCATGCGCAGGGAGGTGGACTTACCGCAACCGGAGGGTCCGACGAGGACCAGGAATTCGCCATCGGCGATGTCGATGTTGAGCTTATCGACGGCGGGCTTATCTGTGCCCGGGTACAGACGCGTAGCGTTGTCAAAAGTAACTGTAGCCACAGTTATCAATCCCTTCACCGGCAGGTACGTGCCGGACGATCCGTTGTGAATGGTTCATGTTTGTTCAGTTTTGTGCTGCAAGGTGGACTGCGGACTGGCCGCAGTGCACCGAGTGACGCCGCACGGTGTCTGTGCGCCACATCACAAGCAAGAGTATGTCAGACGCGTTGTTTATTGTTGCAAATGTTACGGACGTCACATGTCGCCTTGGACACCCTTTACTCCGGCGCCCCGTCCGGATCCTCTTCCGCGACGGCCAGGCTCCGCTCCTGCAGCAGCGCCTCAAGCAGCTCCGCAACGTGCATCGGCGCCTCCACGCGGTACTGCGCCTGGGTGAAGTCCAGGCCCACTTTCACGCCCACATCGCCGGGCTCCAGCCGTGCCAGCGCGTCTTCGTCAGTGGTGTCATCCCCGGCGAACAGGACTGCCGTGGCGCCTGTTGCCTGCCTCAGGAATGTGACGCCTTCGCCTTTCGAGGCGTTGACGACGGATGTCTCCAGGACCCGCTTGCCGTCCTTCAGGAACACGCCCTTCCGGTCCTGCAGCAATGAGCGTGCGGCAGCTACCGCGTCCGCGGCGACGTCGTCCGCCGCCTGGCGCGTGTGCAGCACCACGCCTGCCGGCTTGTCCTCGAGCATGGTTCCGGGAGCCTCGGCCACAATTTCCGCGAGGAGGGCGCGGACCTCGGCCAACAGTGCCGTCTGCTGTTCATCCAGTGTGAGCCCTCTGGAGCCGGGCCCCAGCCAGGCTTCCGCCCCGTGGCTGCCGATGAGTAGTGAGTCCACCGGCGGCGAAGCGACGGCGCGCAAGCTGGCAAGGGCCCGGCCTGAGATGAGGGCCGTCGTCGTCCGCGGCAGCGCGGCGAGCCCAGCGAAGGCGGCGGCCGCGCACGGCAGGGGGCGCGCGTCATCGGCGTGCGCCACTATCGGCGCCATGGTCCCGTCGAAGTCCATGGCCACCAGCAGATGTTCGGTGCCGGCCACGCGCCGGACGGCCTGGCGGAGCTCCGGGGACAGCGCCAGGTAAGTTCCGGTGCGGCCGTCAGGAGTCATCGCGGACCACCTTTTCGTTCAGGGCCCGGAGGAAATCGGCGGACCAGGCATCCACGTCGTGTTCAAGAATCTGCTTCCGCATGGCGCGCATCCTCCTGGCAGCATCGCGGGGAGGCAGTTCAACGGCACGCATGATGGTGCTCTTGAGGCCGTCGATATCGTGCGGGTTCATTAGCAGGGCCTGCTTGAGCTGGTCGGCGGCACCGGCAAATTCACTGAGGACCAGGGCGCCGTCGTTGTTGGTCCGGGCGGTGACATATTCCTTGGCCACGAGGTTCATGCCGTCCCGCAAGGCGGTGACCAGCATGACGTCGGCGGCCAGGTACAGGGCCACCATTTCCTCTACCGGGTAGCTGTGGTGCAAGTAGCGGACGGCGGTGTTTTCAATGGTGTCGTAGGTGCCGTTGATGTGCCCCACCGTGCCCTCCACCTCTTCGCGCAGGAGGCGGTACTGTTCCACGCGCTCACGGCTGGGGGAGGCCACTTGGATCAGGGTCGCGTCGCCCACCTTGAGCTTGCCGTCGGACAGGAGCTCCTCGAATGCCTTGAGCCGGTGCCGGATGCCCTTGGTGTAGTCCAGCCGGTCCACGCCGAGCAGGATGGTCTTGGGATTTCCCAGGTCCTGGCGGATCTGCCGTGCCCGCTCGATGATCTCCGGCCGGGCGGCAAGTTCGCTGATTTGCTGGACGTCAATGGAGATGGGAAAAGCCTGTGCCCGGGCAATGTGGGTGATTTGGCCGTCCTGGCCTTTGACATGCACCTGTTGCTGCTTGACGCTGGCACCCAGGAACCGCCGTGCCGAGCGCATGAAATTCCCTGCGTCGCTTACCCGCTGGAAGCCCACCAGGTCGGCGCCGAGGAGGCCGTCTATGATTGCGTGCCGCCAGGGCAGCTGCGCGAAAATCTCCGGTGGCGGGAAGGGGATGTGGTTGAAGAACCCGATCCGCAGGTCCGGCCGGGCCCGGCGCAGCATCCGGGGGACCAGCTGCAGCTGGTAGTCCTGCACCCACACCGTGGCGCCCTTGTCCGCGTGGCGGGCGACGGCGTCAGCGAACCTCTGGTTGACCTTCCGGTAGGTGTCCCACCACGTGCGGTGGAATTCCGGCGGGGCGATGACGTCGTGGTAGAGCGGCCAGAGGGTGGCGTTGGAGAACCCCTCGTAGTACAGCTCCACGTCATCGGTACTGAGCTGGACGGGCACCAGGTCCATGCCGCCGTGGCTGAAAGGCTCTACCGTTTCGTCCGGGGCTCCGTGCCAGCCCACCCATGCGCCGTCGGTCTTGGTCATCATTGGGGCCAGCGCTGTGACGAGGCCGCCCGGCGAGCGGCGCCAGCCCGAGCCGTCATCCCCGCTTTCGCCGGGTGCGCAGCGGTCGACGGGCAGCCTGTTGGAGACCACCATGAAGTCGTATTTCGTCTCGCCGCCATGGCTGCTGCCGGCGGCGCCGGCTGCAGCTGTAGCGGCGGGTTTTTCCTGGACGGGTGTTTGCATTGCGGCCCCCTGGGGTTGCTTGTGCCTCTTTCCCCACCCTAACGGGAGGGAATCATCGGTGCTATTCGTCCGTTGGTCAAGCCCGATAAATACTTGAAGAGGCAAGCTCTCAGGTTTCTCCCCTAAAATGGGGGTGTGCCACGAAGTGGACCCCCTACGTCGATCGACCCAAGGAACACATGAGCCCTGCAAACGAAGTACGCAAGTCCAAGGCTGAGCGAACCGCGGAGGCGCGCGAGAAAGCGCGCTTGATCCGGGAAGCCCAGGTCAAGAAGGACAAGCGCAACAAGCTGCTGATCGGCTGGGGTATCGTGGCGGCGGTGGTGGCCATCCTTGCGGTCGTGGCCCTGGTGGCTACCACCAGCATCCGGCAGAACACGCCCATCGCGGACCAGGGCCCGGTGCCCGCCAACGGCAACGTCAACGGCGGTGTAACGCTGCTGGCCAACACCGAGGTGAAGGCCACGGATTCGGCCACGGTGGACATTGCCAACCTTCCGGCCAAACCCGACGCCCTGCCCAACCCGGTGGTTGCCCCGGGCGCTGAGGCCGAGGAAGGCCAGCCGGTGAAGGTCGTGGCCTACATCGACTTCATCTGCCCCGTCTGCAAGCGCTTCGAGGACACCTACAACGACGCGCTCACCGGGCTCCGCAACGAAGGCAAGATCTCCCTTGAATACCGGCCGCTGGGCTTCCTGGACCGCCAGTCCAGCACCAACTACTCGTCCCGCGCAGCCAACGCCGCCGCCTGCGTAGCTGACCAGGCGCCGGACAAGTACGCCGAATACGTCGACGTCCTGTTCACGAACCAGCCTGCCGAAGGCGGAGCGGGCCTCTCGGACGACAAACTCAAGTCCCTCGCCAGCGAGATCGGAGCGGACATCAACAGCTGCGTGGACGACAAGACTTTCCGCCCCTACGTGAAGTACTCCACGCAGCTGGCGTCCAACACCGGCATCACCGGCACCCCCACCATCTTCATTGACGGCAAGCAGTGGGACGGCACCACCGACCTGAATGCCGACATCCAGGCCGCGATCGACGCGAAGGCCTAGCACCGGCCCGGCTGTTGCCACAAGGGGCCCGGGTCCCGGAACGTCAAATTGTTCCGGGACCGGGCCCCTTGCTGTCCCATTCAGGTATGGCCTGCCTCGCCGCCGGCGTTTTTACCACCGGCGGGAGTTGGGCTAACCTTATCTAGCGCCGTCACGGCGCCCGCCCGCGAGGGCACGCCTCCTTAGCTCAGTTGGCCAGAGCACCGCTCTTGTAAAGCGGGGGTCGTCGGTTCGAATCCGACAGGGGGCTCCAAAAAAACCCGCCACAGCGCCGGGTCCCGGCTCCCGAAAACCCTGCGAGCGCAAGCGGCCTGCAGCTCCACCTCGGCCGTCGTCTGGATCAGAGCAAGGAGTTTGGGATCCAGCCCGGGCGGATCCCTCGCGGGGTTCCGAAATCCAGTAACACGTTCTGGAGTCCCTGGTCCGGCCGCTTCTTCACTTCCGGAAACTGTTCTTGCCGGAATTGTTCCGCCTTCGTTTTTGGAATGGGAGGACCTTGCCCCAGTTCACGCCAGGGCTTTCGAGTGCCTTGGCGAAGGAGTGGCAAAGGTTCGCTGAAAACTCGGGGGCAGCTCCCGGACGGGTTTAAGCTGGTGTCATCTTCAAATAATCAGCCTGCTGATAAAAGGAGGACGGGTGCCATGCCCAAGACCGGGAAAAACGATCACGCACGCAAGGACGAACTTCCGTCAACGCTGCAGCGCTCGGAGCAAAAAGCCCAGGACACGTTCGCCAAGACCTACGATTCCGCGTTGGAGTCCTACGGCAACGATGAGAGCCGGGCCGCCCGCGCCGCCTACGCATCCCTTAAGCACAGCTACGAGAAGGTGGGGGACCACTGGGAACCCAAGGGCAAGAAGGGCCCGTCCGACGAGCGGGCCGAGGAGGGCGTCAAATCCTCCAAGCCCACCGCCGGGGGAGTGGATGCCAATGCTTCCAAGGAGCACTTGCTCCAGCTCGCCAAGAAGCTGGACGTCAAGGGCCGTTCAAAGATGGACAAGGGCGAACTGGTCAAGGCACTCCAGAAGGCCAATGACGCAGCCACCCGGAAAGCCAGGCAGTAGCCTCTCTGCGCGCCTGCCGTGACATGGCACACCGCAGGTTCCGGAGCGCTGGCACTCTTGCCGTAACGCGTCCCAGGGTGTCGAATCAGAGGACACGTTAGGACGGGTTGCAGGGCAAAGACGCCAGGAGGATCCCATGTCGGTCAAAGGCACGAAGGACACAGCGAGGACATCCGGCGGCCGGACCGGCCCGGAAGCACGCCGCTCGGACGGGTCTGCCGGAATTGCCGCCGAGGAGCCGGCCAGAATCCGCAACATCGCACTGGTAGGCCATTCGGGCGCGGGCAAAACGATGCTCATTGAAGCGCTGCTCGCCGCCAACGGCGTCATCACGCGGAAAGGGTCCATCGCCGACGGAACAACGGTCAGTGATTTCGATCCTGCCGCTGTCCACCAGCAGCGCTCCGTCACGCTCTCGCTGGTTCCCCTGCTGGTGGACGGCATCAAGGTCAACCTGCTGGACACTCCCGGCTACCCGGACTTCATCGGCGAGATGCGCGCGGGGCTGCGTGCCGCGGATGCTGCCCTCTTCGTCGTTTCGGCCGTCGACGGGATCGACGCCACCACCACTGCCCTGTGGGCGGAGTGTGAGCAGGCGAGGCTGCCACGCGCCGTCGTGATTACCCGGACGGACCACCCGCGCGCTGATTACGACGGCGCCCTCGCCGAGTGCCGGAAGGCGTTCGGGGAGGGCGTCCTTCCGCTCTACGTCCCGGTCCGGACGGGCGGGGACGTCACCGGGCTCCTGGGGCTTTTGTCCAGGACCGTCACCGATTATTCGGCTGGGGAGATACCAGGCTCCCGTGAGGCGGACGCGGGCGAACTGGCAGGCGTCGAGGCAGCCAGGGGCGAGCTGATCGAGGGGATCATCGCCGAGAGCGAGGATGAGACCCTGATGGACCGCTACCTGGGCGGTGAGGACATCGACACCGGGGTTTTGATCGACGACCTGGAAACAGCTGTTGCCCGGAGTTCGTTCTTTCCGGTCCTTCCAGCGTCGGCGCTGACGGGCCTGGGCACCGCAGAACTGCTGGAAGTGCTGGTCCGCGCGTTCCCGCCGCCCACGGAGCGCGGCCTGCCGGGGGTGACCGACCTGGCGGGACAACCGGAGGGGTCGCTGGCCTGCGACCCCGCCGGACCGCTGGCCGCAGAGGTGGTCCGGACATCCATCGACCCGTTCCTCGGACGGATCTGCCTTGTCCGGGTCTTTTCCGGGACGTTGCGTGAAGACTCGCCGGTGCATGTTGGCGGACACGGGCTCGCGGACCGCGGCCACCAGGACCATGACACCGACGAGCGCGTCACCCACATTTACTCGCCGCTCGGGGCAACCCTGCGGCCGGTGCCGTACTGCGTGGCCGGGGACATGTGTGCGCTGGCCAAATTGGGAAGCGCTGAAACGGGGGACACCATTTCCTCCCGGGACAAGCCCCTGATCCTCGCAACCTGGGAAATGCCCGAGCCGCTGCTTCCAGTGGCGGTGGAACCGGACTCCCGCAGCGACGAGGATGCGCTGGCACGAAGCCTGGGCAAGATCGCGGCCGGCGACCCCACCCTTCGGGTGGAACGGAACGCCGAAACACACCAGCTGGTCCTGTGGGTGATGGGCGAAGCGCACGCCGAGGTGGTGCTGGACCGGCTTCGCGAGCAGGGCGTGAAGCTGCATACGGTGGACGTGGTGACCCCGCTTCGGGAAACCTTCGCGGCACCCTCGGCCGGGCATGGCCGCCATGTGAAGCAGTCAGGCGGCCATGGGCAATATGCCGTCTGCGACATTGAGGTGGAACCGCTCGACCGCGGCGGGGGCTTCGAGTTCCTGGACAAAACGGTTGGCGGGGTGATCCCCGGGACCTTTATCCCGTCCGTGGAGAAGGGTGTCCGCGCACAGATGGAGAAGGGGGTATCGGCAGGCTTCCCAGTGGTGGACGTACGGGTGACGCTGGTGGGCGGCAAGGCGCACAGCGTCGACTCCTCCGACGCCGCCTTCCAAGCCGCCGGCGCACTGGCGTTGAGGGAGGCTGCTGCAGCGGGAAGAATCCAGCTCCTGGAGCCGGTGTCATCCGTGGGTATCACCGTTTCGGACGAGCACGTTGGTTCCGTCATGAGCGATCTGTCCGGGCGGCGGGGAAAGCTGACCGGAACCACCTCCACCGGGGACGGGCTGACTGAAATCAGCGCCGAAGTGCCGGACCAGGAACTGCTGCGCTACGCCGTCGAACTCAGGGCCCTGACCGCCGGAACCGGCCGGTTCACCCGTCGCTACCTGCGGCACGATCCTGTGCCCGCCAGCTTCAGCCCCTCCTAAGCCTTTCCCCCGATGAACGCGGCCGCACGGAAGATCCAGCGGGTCTACCTGACGCTGACACTAGGCAACACCCTTGCAACATCCTTCATCTGGGGGATCAACACCCTCTTCCTGCTCGATGCCGGACTCAGCAACCTCGAAGCCTTTGCCGCCAACGCCTTTTTCACGGCCGGCATGGTGCTCTTCGAGGTGCCTACGGGCGTCGTCGCGGACAGCTGGGGCCGGCGGGTGTCATTCCTGCTCGGCACCATCACCCTGGCTTCGTCCACATTCCTGTACTACCTGCTCTGGCAGTGGTCAGCCCCGTTCGGGTGGTGGGCTGTTGTCTCCGTGCTGCTGGGGCTCGGGTTCACCTTCTTTTCCGGCGCAGTGGAAGCCTGGCTGGTGGACGCCCTGCATTTTTCCGGCTACGACGGCGGGCTGGAAGCGGTGCTCGGGCGGGGGCAGATGGTGTCCGGGGTGGCCATGCTGGGCGGTTCCGTGGCAGGCGGCGTGATCGCCCAGGCCACCGACCTGGGGGTGCCGTTCCTGATCCGCGTGGGCGTCCTGGTGGCCATGTTTGCCGTGGCGTTCCTGCTCATGCACGACGTCGGCTTTACCCCGGAGCGGTCGCCGCACCCCCTGCGGGCAACCCGATCGGTCCTCAAAGCTTCGATCGACGGCGGTTTCAAGCATCCGCCGGTGCGGTACATCATGCTGGCAGCCCCGTTCACCGAAGGCGTTGGCTTTTATGTGTTCTACGCCCTGCAGCCCTACCTGCTCCAGCTGTTCGGGGATCCCCGGGCCTACGCCGTTGCGGGGCTGGCGGCTGCCATCGTGGCGGGAGCGGACATCCTGGGCGGGTGGATGGCGCCCCGCGTCCGGAAGCGGGTCCGCAGGCGCACCACCGTGCTGATCGTGAGCAACGTGGTCAGCTCATTGATCCTGGTGGTGCTGCTGTTCACCACGGTTTTCTGGTTGGCCCTGGTCCTGTTGGCCCTATGGGCAGTGGTGGGCGCGGCAGGCACACCGGTGCGCCAGGCGTACCTGAACGACATGATTGCGTCGAAGCAGCGCGCAACCGTCCTCAGCTTCGATTCCCTGATGGGCTCCAGCGGCGGCGTGGTGGTGCAGCCCTTGCTCGGCCGGAGTGCGGACCTCTACGGCTATCCGGCATCACTGGCTGTCAGCGGCGTGGTGCAGCTGCTGGCCGCGCCGTTCATCCTGCTCAGCCGCCGGCAGCGCTCGCAGGCGGACACGGCGTCGGACCTGACCGCAGCACCCTAACCGTAGACCGCAGGCAGTCCGGACCGAACCGCCGCAGCCTCAGTCCCCGTCCATCAGTTCAAGCAGCTTGCGTGCCGCGTCCGGGATGTCGTCGTGGCCGTACTGGGCGGCCCTTCCCTCGAGCGAGATGACCGCGCACCGGTGCACCTTGCTGAAGTCCCCGTAAGGAAAGCTGACGCTGCCCTTGGTGCCCTCCGTCTTTTCGTCATCCCGGCCCAGGTGCCACGCTGCGAAGTCCTTGAAGCCGTGCTTGTCGATGAACGAGTTTTCCTGGTCCGTGGACGGGGCATGCTCGCTCCAGTCATCCCGGATATCCCGTTGGACCCTTCCTTCCTTGATCAGCCTGCGCGCCTGCTCAAGTGCCGTCCGGTTAAGCTTCGCTGCCATGGTGCCTCTCCTTCACGTGTGCTCCGGCTGCTGGGGCCGGGCGCGCTTTCAGCGTAGGACCGCGCCCGGCAAACCGCCACGGGTTAACGGCTGCGAGACGGGCGGGAAACGTCGGCCAAGAGCGCGCCCTGCAGGGGAATCCGCGGCAGACGCCGCGTGATTGTCCGATGGAACACACTATTGCGCCGGTGACGCGATCATGCCCTAAACTGCTTCACTGAGGTGCCGGAAATGGCGCTGCGCAGCAACGAAAGTGAACAGGCTATGGCTACCGATTACGATGCTCCACGCAAGCAGGAAGAAGAGTCTCCGGCTGACTCGCTCGAGGCCCTCCAGGCGTCACGTGGCGGCAATGCGCAGACCGCGGTCATTGACGTCGATGAGAACGACACCGCCGAAGGTATCGACCTGCCCGGCGCCGACCTGTCAAACGAGGAACTGACCGTCATTGTTGTTCCCGAGCAGCAGGACGAATTCACCTGTTCATCGTGCTTCCTGGTCCGCCACCGGTCACAGGTGGCGCTGGAAAAGAACGGCATGAAGTACTGCATCGAGTGCGAAGGCTGACCCCCGTTCTGCAGCAGTCCGGCGGCCGTTACCGCCGGTAACGGGATGATGCAGAAACGGCAGCGGAAGGGTCAAGAAAGGCCCGGAATGAGCGCCGTTTTTATGGCCTCTTAATGCTGGCCGCGGCAGACTAACGGTTGCGCGCCGAAGCGGCCACAAGCCTCGTTTCGTATGCATGAGGCTCCTAGTCTTGAGCTATCCAATCGCTCCTTCCTTGGGTGGCTCCACAATGAAAAAACTCTCCATCTGGCTCACGGCTATCCTTATGGCCGTCGGCCTGGGAATCCTGGTTCCGGGGCCCGCCTCGGCAACCACCTCGTATTGCGGACTGGTCTGGGGGTCCCTGTCCAAAGCTGACGACACGTTCAGCAAAGCATCAGTCACCAATGTCCGGACCGGGCAGCACTACTGCTTCGACCGGATGGTGGTGGACCTCAACGGCCCTGCAACGGGTTATAGCGTGCGCTATGTCCCGCAGGTGGTCCAGGACGGTTCCGGCTTCACGGTCCCTGTCCGGGGCGGCGCCCGGCTGCAGGTCAGGGTGAATGCCCCCGCCTATGATCCGCAAACCGGGCAGCCCACGTATAACCCGGGCAACCAGGCGGAACTCTCGAACGTTGCCAACTACCAGACCTTCCGCCAGGTGGCCTGGGCCGGCAGCTACGAGGGGTACACCAACATCGGCCTCGGCGTCCGTGCCCGCCTTCCGTTCCGGGTGTTCACCCTGGACGGCCCTGGTTCCGGCTCCCGCCTGGTGGTTGATGTGGCGCACTTCTGGTGACGCGTCCGCCGTCGTAAGGCAAAAAGGTGCCGTGCCCCCGGATCCGGGGGCACGGCACCTTTTACGTGCGGACTGCAAATTCCTACTCGGGGACCACCAGGGCAGGGGTGTCCTGCTTCAGGGTTTCGCCGCGGAAGAAGCCGGGCCGCACCTTGGCCATCACCAGCATGAAGACCGCACCCAAGGCCAGGATCCCGACGCCCAGAATGAAGACCAGGCCGACGCCGAAGACCTCCGAACCGCTGCCGAACTCGGGCGCGAGGCTGTCCACGGCGGTCTGGAAGAACACCACGAACAGGCCCACTCCGCCAAGCACCGGGCACAGCAGCCGCAGGATGAAGTTGCGGGCGCTGCTGAAGACGCTGTGCCGGAAGTACCAGGCGCAGGCCAGCGCTGTCAGGCCGTAGTAGAAGCAGATCATCAGGCCCAGCGACACGATGGTGTCGTTGAGGACGTTCTCGCTGACCACATGCATGACGGCGTAGAACCCGGCAGAAACGAGGCCTGCAATGACGGTGGCGAAGCCCGGCGTCGCGAACTTCCTGCTGACCTTGCCGAACCGCTCCGGCAGGGCGCCGTAGTGCCCCATGGCCAGCAGGCTGCGCGCGGGGGACATGAAGGTGGACTGCAGGGAGGCGGCTGAGCTGGACAGCACGGCAAGGGACATCAGGATGGCGAACGGGCCCATGATGGGGGAGGCGAGGGCTGTGAAGATGTTCTCGTGGTTGTCCTCATTGTTCAGCCCGTTGCCCGTATCGCCGAGTCCGGCGAACATCATGGTGGCGATGCTGACCAGGAGGTAGATGGCAAGGACAATGATGGCGGTCAGCGTACCGGCCACACCTGCTGTCTTCTTGCCGTTGGCCGTTTCCTCGTTAAGCGTCAGGCAGACGTCCCATCCCCAGTACACGAAGATGGACAGTGAGATCCCGGCGGCTATCTGGCTGAAGGTTTCGACTTTGGTGATGTCGAACCACTCCCAGCTGAAGGGGATGGCCGTTTCGGAAGCGGACCAGTTGGCGAACGCCATGGCCACGAACAGTCCAAGGACCAGCAGCTGGAAACCCACCAGCCCGTACTGCACCAGCTTGGTGGCGTGCAGGCCGCGGTAGCTGACCCAGACGGCCAGGGCCACGAACACGAAGCAGGTCAGGACGTTGATCGCCTTGTTGTCGGCAAGGTCCGCCAATTCGGCGGAACCTGTGAGCTGCGACAGGAAAAGGTAGAAGAAATCGACGGCCACGCCCGCGAGGTTGGACAGGACGATGATGTTGGCGGCGAGCAGGCCCCAGCCGCCCATCCAGCCCACCCAGGGGCCGAAGGCCTTGGTAACCCAGGTGAAGGTGGTACCGCTGTCCGGGGAATCGGCGTTGAGTTCCCGGTAGGCGAGCGAGACCAGGATCATGGGGATGAACCCGACCAGGAAGATGACAGGCAGCTGGAGGCCGACTTCATTGACGGTGGGGCCCAGTGCGCTTGTGAGGGTGTAGGCGGGGGCAATGGTGGAAATACCAAGGACGACGACGGCGAGGAGGCCCAGCTGCCCGCTCTTCAGTCCTTTGGCGCTGATTCCGCCGCTGCCCGAGGGTTGGTTGCCGGAGCCGGCTGACGACGTACTGGTGCGGAGCGTCTCTGTCATGGCACCACTTTCTGAAGACTCTATGATCACGATCACTATATGAATGACGTTCATTTAGTATGGGGGCGGGAAGGCCGGAGCGCAAGGGGCAATATGAATCACATTCGTTTATGACCGGCACCACTCCAGTTAGTAAGCTCACTGAGAAATTCTTGTCCGGGCCCTTTCGGCCTTTCGCGGGGCTGGTAGCGTCGCAAGTACTGGACCACTCGAGGAGGACTGATGAAAGCTTCACCGACCCTGACCAACAACCTGCAGGCCGTGCTCACTGACCTGATTGAACTGCACATCCAGGGCAAGCAGGCGCACTGGAACATCGTTGGCACCAACTTCCGGGACCTCCACCTGCAGCTTGATGAGATCGTTGATGCCGCGCGGCAGTTTGCCGATGACACGGCCGAGCGCATGCGCGCCCTGCATGCACTTCCGGACGGCCGCAGCTCCACTGTGTCCGGGTCCACAAACCTGGCGCCGTTTCCCGAGGGCTTGATCAGCACCAAGGATGCGATCGAACGGATCGTGGCCGCCCTCGAGGCGGCCGTGGGCACCATGCGCAAGGTCCATGACGAGGTGGACGAGGAAGACCCCACCAGCGCGGACCTGCTGCACGAGTTCATCCTCAAACTGGAGCAGTTCGCCTGGATGGTGAACGCCGAAACCATGAAGCCCACGGCCAGCGTGACCGCCCCGGATTCCAAGTAGCCCGCCGGCGCGGAACGCAGGCACGCAGCAAGCGCCCGGCGTCGGAGGTTCAACTCCGGCGCCGGGCGCTTTTTGCTGTGGCGTGACACTGCCGCCTTATGTGGCTGTTGGGACTTTGCGAAGTACGACGGCGGCGAGGACTGCCGCCCCAGCCATCAGTACCAGCCCGATTGCCGCGGTGACGTGGACGCCGGAATCGAAGGCTGCCGCCGCAGCATGCCGGACGGCGTCAGCCAGGGGTGCCGGCAGGGCGGCAGCCACATCCATGGCGCCGGCGAGGGTTTCGCCCGCGTTGTGGATGGCGCCCTCGGGTGCCGACTCCGCCAACGCGGCCGGCAGCCGGAGGTTGTGCTGGTAGGAAGCGGTCAGGATCGAGCCCAGCACCGCAGTGCCCAGGAGGGCACCAACTTCGTAGCCGGTCTCAGAAATGGCGGCGGCGGCACCGGACTTCTCCGGCGGCGCTGCCCCCAGGATCAGGTCGTTTGAGATTGTCTCGGCCGTACCCACGCCCAGGGCAAGGACCAGTAGGGCGGCCAGCAGAAGCGAGGGGCCGCCGTCGTGGTTTCCGAAGGTGACCACGCTGTAGCCCGTGGCGCTGAAGGCCAGCCCGGCGGCCACCACGAACCCCGGCCGCACGCGCCGCACGAGCGGCACCACGGCCAGCCCGGCCACCACCGTGGCCACAAGGGCCGGGATCATTGCCATGCCCGCTGCCGAAGGGGACATGCCCTCGAGCAGCTGCAGGTGCTGCGCCAGGAAGAGGATGAAGCCGTTGAAGGAAAACAGGGCCAGGACGTTGGCCGTAATGGCCATGCTGAACACCCTGTTCCGGAACAGGGACATATCCAGCAGCGGACTTGCCAGCCGCAGCTGCCGGCGCACGAAGACCGCACCCATGGCCAGGCCGAAGGCGATACCGGCGATGGCTGCCGGGCCGGCGCCTTCCGTGGCCAGTTCCTTGATGCCGTAGACCAGGGGGACCATCACCAGCAGGGACAGTAGGATGCTGGGCACGTCCACGCGGCCGGGGGCGGGGTCCTTCGACTCCGGGATGAAGGCCGGGCCGAAGGCCAGGAGGGGCAGCATGAGCGGCACGGCCACCAGGAACACCGCGCCCCACCAGAACTGCTCCACCAGCCACCCGCCAAAAATCGGTCCCAGGGCCGCCCCGCCGGAGAACCCGGCTGCCCAGATGGCTACCGCCAGCCTGCGGCGGCTGGGCTGCGGAAAGATGTTGCGGATCAGGGAGAGCGTAGACGGCATCAGCATCGCGCCAAAGAAGCCAAGGGACGCCCGGCCGGCGATCAGCCAGGCGGGGCTTGGGGTGAAAGCCGTGGCCGCGGACAGGGCGGCAAAGCCGATACTCCCGATGACCAGCAGCTTCCGCCGGCCAATGCGGTCGCCGAGGCTGCCCATGGACACCAGCAGGCCGGCGAGCACCAGGGGGTAGGCATCCACGATCCACAGGAGCTGGACGCCGGTGGGTTCCAGGGCTCGGGCGATCGCGGGCAGGGCAAAGGTGAGGGCGGTGTTGTCCACGGCAACCAGCAGGACCGGGAACATCAGTACGCCCAGGGCGAGCCAGTCGCGCCACGGCGCCCGGGTCGGGCCGCCGGCGGGGGCCGTCGGGATCCTGGTGGTGGCAGCGGAAGTTGTCATGAAATAACTATACCGTCCAGACGGTACAGTTACGAATCCTCGACCGGGTTGGAGAGGCTGCCGCCGCAAAAGGCATGATTAGACGCATGCCCCGAAAGCCCGTAGCCCGTGAAGCGGTCCTTGACGCCTTTGAAGCCCTCCTGATTGAGGTGGGTGAGCGCGCGGCAACCCTGGATGCCGTTGCGGCGAAGGCCGGAGTGTCCAAAGGCGGGCTTCTGTACCACTTCCCCAACAAGGAAGCCCTGATCCAGGTGCTGCTGGACCGGCTTGACGGGCTGGCAGGAGCCGACGCCGATGCCATGGCAGCTGCCGGGGAAGGGGCTGCGGCCTACTTCATCCGGTCTTCCGTCTGGGCAGACACTCCGCTGGACCGGGCGATCGTCGCCGCAACCCGCCTGGCGGAGGTGGCGCACGAGGAGACGCGCCGCCGGTTCGCAGCGATCCAGCAGCGCTGGCTCGACGAGATCGCGGCCGACGTGGGCCCGGCGCTTGCCAAAGCAGTGCTGTACATGGGGGACGGGCTCTACTTCAACGCCATGCTGTCTGTGGGGCCGGTACCGCCGGACGGAGCGGCCGCCGATGTGGACGAATTGCTGGCAGCCCTGGAGCGCCTGCGGCGGTAGCCGGCCATTTGCCCCAGCCGCTGCGGCGTAGGACAATTAAGCGCTGTGGGAGCCGCCAGCGGCTTCCCGCGACAATCCAAATAAATAGCCTTTGATCTGCGGCGGGAGAGTTCTGCCGAAAGTACAGCAGGCGCCGTAGGAGCAAACCCTCCCCAGGAATCTCACAGGCCCATGTACCGCCGCGGCGAGGCACCTCTGGAAAGCAGCAGGCAGTCCGCCTGGGTAACCCGTTGAGCGGGAGCCTTGGGCTGTTGTGTTCACCGACGGTGCAAGCGGGGCCACGCGCAAGCTGGCAACGCGGAAACTCTCAGGTCCAATACAGAGCGGGGAGGAACCCGAATCGCTGCGGCGTACCCTGCGCCGCCTGAATTATGGAGTTCCTGTGACTGCTTCCCCGGTTTCCGCCACCTTTGTTGATCGGCATATCGGCGCTCGCCGCCAGGCTGACGTTGACACCATGCTCAAGGCCGTCGGCTATGACAGCGTGGATGCGCTCGTGGACAAGGCGGTTCCCAAGGACATCCGGCAGGACACCCCACTGACGCTGTCGCCCGCGCTGAGCGAGGTTGAAGCGCTCGCAGAACTGCGCAAGCTTGCGGCGAAGAACAAGACCGCGGTCCAGATGATCGGCCAAGGCTATTACGACACCCTGACGCCGCCGGTGATCCGCCGCAATATCCTGGAGTCCCCGGCCTGGTACACCGCGTATACCCCATACCAGCCTGAGATTTCGCAGGGCCGGCTTGAAGCGCTGCTGAACTTCCAGACCATGGTCCAGGACCTGGTGGGGCTGCCCATTGCCAACGCCTCGCTGCTCGATGAAGCCACGGCGGTGGCCGAGGCCGTCCTGCTGATGCGCCGGGCCAACAAGAACAAGGACGCCAAAGATGGCAAGACCGTCCTCGACGCCGACTGCATGCCGCAGACCATCGCCATCGTCAAGGGCCGTGCCGAGGCGCTGGGCTTCGACGTGGAGGTCGCCGATCTATCCGCAGGCCTGCCGGACGGTGCCATCAACGGCATTGTCCTCCAGCAGCCCGGCGTGTCCGGCCGGGTGTGGGACCAGTCCGGCGTGATCGCCGAGACGAAGGAACGCGGCGCGCTGGTCACCGTTGCTGCCGACCTGCTCGCCCTGACCCTGATTACGCCTCCGGGCGAGCAGGGTGCGGATATCGCTGTTGGCTCCGCCCAACGTTTTGGTGTCCCGCTGTTCTTCGGCGGCCCGCACGCGGCCTACATCGCCGTCCAAAAAGGCTTGGAGCGTTCCATGCCCGGCCGCCTGGTCGGCGTGTCCAAGGACGACGCCGGTGTCCCCGCCTACCGCCTGGCGCTGCAGACCCGCGAGCAGCACATCCGCCGCGAGAAGGCGACCTCCAACATCTGCACCGCGCAGGCACTGCTGGCGATCGTCGCGTCCATGTACGCCGTCTACCACGGCCCCGAGGGCCTGAAAGCGATTGCCCAGACCGCCAACCGCCATGCCCGCACGCTGGCAGCTTCACTGAAAGCCGCGGGACTCGATGTCCTGCACACCTCCTTCTTCGACACCGTCACTGTCCGCGTACCCGGCAACGCGGCGGGCATCGTTGCAGCTGCCGAGGAGAAGGGCATCAACCTCCGCGGCATCGACGCCGACACCGTGGGCATCTCCGTGGACGAAACCACCACGACGGCGACCGTCGCCGGCGTCGTCTCCGTCTTCGGCGGGGAGGCAGTGGGATCAACGGGGTCATTCGCACTGGACCCCGCGGTTGAGCGGACCTCGGATTTCCTGCAGCATCCGGTGTTCAACACCCACCGGTCCGAAACCCAGCTGCTGCGCTACATCCGCAAGCTCTCTGACCGTGACCTTGCGCTGGACCGGACCATGATTCCGTTGGGCTCGTGCACCATGAAGCTGAACGCCACGGCCGAGATGGAGGCCATTTCCTGGCCGGAGTTCGCTTCGATCCACCCGTTCGCCCCGGATTCGCAGACTGAGGGCTGGCGTGAACTGATCGCAGGCCTGGAAGCGGACCTGGCCGAGATCACCGGCTATGACCAGGTGTCCATCCAGCCCAACGCCGGGTCCCAGGGCGAGCTCGCCGGCCTGCTGGCGATCCGGGGCTACCACCGTTCCCGCGGCGAGGGCCAGCGCAATGTCTGCCTGATCCCTGCCTCGGCGCATGGTACCAACGCCGCGTCCGCGGTGCTCGCGGGCATGAAGGTCGTGGTGGTGGCCACCGCACCCGACGGCACCATCGACCACGCGGACCTGTACGCGAAGATCGACGCCCACAAGGACGTCCTGTCGGCGATCATGATTACCTACCCGTCCACCCACGGCGTGTACGACGGGGACGTCCGCGAGGTCTGCGACGCGGTCCACGCCGCCGGCGGACAGGTCTACATCGACGGCGCGAACCTCAACGCCCTGGTCGGTTTGGCGCAGCCGGGCAAGTTCGGCGGCGACGTGTCCCACTTGAACCTGCACAAGACCTTCTGCATCCCGCACGGCGGCGGCGGACCCGGCGTCGGACCCGTCGCAGCCAAAGCCCACCTGGCACCCTTCATGCCCGGGGACGCCACCAAGGCAGCCCACGAAGAGGGTCATGGCGTAGCAATTTCCGCGTCACGCTTCGGCTCCGCCGGGGTCCTCCCCATCTCCTGGGCCTACGTGAAGCTGATGGGCGGCCACGGCCTGACCGAGGCCACCAAGTCCGCGCTGCTGGCGGCGAACTATGTGGCGTCCCGGCTGAACGAGTACTTCCCGGTGCTCTACACCGGTGAAGGCGGGCTGGTGGCGCACGAGTGCATCCTGGACCTGCGCGACCTGACCGCGAAGACCGGGGTCACGGCCGAGGATGTGGCCAAGCGGCTGATCGACTTCGGTTTCCATGCCCCCACCCTGTCCTTCCCCGTGGCCGGGACGCTGATGGTGGAACCCACCGAGTCCGAGGACCTGGCCGAGATCGACCGGTTCATCGAAGCGATGATCACCATCCGCAAGGAAATCGACCAGGTCGCCAACGGCGACTTCACCGTTGCCGACTCGCCGCTGCGCCGGGCACCGCACACGGCAGCCGCCGTCGTGTCCTCGGACTGGGACCGCGCCTACCCGCGGGAACAGGCCGCCTTCCCCGT
>NZ_JBNHFD010000052.1:0-26629 GCF_059089865.1 Arthrobacter sp. Y3221157 | reverse complement strand
CAGCAGCGCGTGGCGCTGGCCCGCGCCCTGGCCCCGCGGCCCGCCGTCGTACTCCTCGATGAGCCGTTCTCCAGCCTGGACGAATCCCTGCGCGCCCAGGTGCGCCGGGACACCGTGGCAACGCTCAAAGAGGCCGGCACCACCGGCGTCCTGGTGACCCACGACCAGACCGAGGCGCTGTCCGTGGGAACCCGGGTGGTGGTGATGCGCGGCGGCGTCATCGAGCAGGCAGACACACCGGAAAAGGTCTTCGAACAACCCGCCACCCGCTTCGTCGCCTCGTTCATGGGCGACGCCGATTTCCTCCCGGCCAAGGTGCACCGCGCCCTGCTGACCTGCGAGATCGGGGTGGTGTCAACAGTCCCCGGCTGGGCCGACGTCGATGTCGACGTTGACGTGGTCCTGCGGCCGCACGAGGTGGCGCTGCTCCCCGATCCGGCCTCCCCCGCCCGGGTGTCCGCCGTCGAGTACCACGGCGCGTTCGTGCTGCACTACGTGACGCTGGCCTCCGGGCGGACCCTGCGGTCCTGGCAGCCGCACAGCGTCCGCCATCCGGTGGGCACAGCTGTTGCCGTGACGGTGGCGGCGGGCACCACGCCCACCCTGCTGCTCGGTGACACCGCCGTTACCTCCCCGCCTCCCGGCAGTTCCCTTCGGCAGCGCTCATCCGAGCCTGCAGCTTAGTTAGGCGTCCCATGTCTCTTCACCCCAGCAGGGCTGCGCTGTGACCGCGCAGCCCGAACTCGCCCGGGTCGCGTTCACCGACCTCGCCCGGCACGGCGGCCGCCCGGCGGTCCTCACCGCTGACGGCGCCGTAACCTACAGCGAGCTTGCAGCCCTGGTGGACCAGACTGCTGCCAGGCTGGGAACCGAACGCCGGCTGGTGGTGCTGGCCGCCGGGAACGACCTGGACTCCCTGGTGGGCTACCTTGCCGCACTCTCGGGCGGCCATCCGCTCCTGCTGGCCCCGGCGGACAAGCCCGAGGCCCTGGCCTCCCTGGTCAACGCCTACGATCCCGACGCGCTGCTGTGGCCCGGCGGCGGCGACGGCACGCCCATGCTCCAGGAGCGTCGGACCGGCACCCGGCATGACCTGCACCCGGACCTGGCGCTGCTGCTCAGCACCTCAGGTTCAACGGGTTCGCCGAAACTGGTCCGGCTCTCGCACACTAACCTCTCCGCGAACGCCGAGGCGATCGCCGAGTACCTGCACATCGGCCCTGACGACCGTGCCGCCACCACGCTCCCCCTGCACTACTGCTACGGCCTCTCCGTGGTCAACAGCCACCTGACCCGCGGGGCGGGGCTGGTCCTCACCGACCTTTCCGTGGTGGACCCCTGCTTCTGGGATCTGTTCCGGGACCAGCACGCCACCTCCTTCGCCGCCGTTCCCTACACGTTCGACCTCCTGGAGCGGGTGGGGTTCGCGGACAAGGAGCTGCCGCGGCTGCGCTACGTCACCCAGGCCGGCGGGCGGCTGGCCCCCGAGAAAGTCCGGTCCTGGGCCGAGACCGGGCAGCGCCGCGGCTGGGACCTCTTCGTCATGTACGGGGCCACCGAAGCCACCGCCCGGATGGCCTACCTGCCCCCGGACCTGGCTGCCCACCACGCGGAGACCATCGGCGTCCCGGTGCCGGGCGGCACGTTCCGGATCGACCCCGTGGAGGACCTGGCGGACGGGGAACTGGTCTACACCGGCCCCAACGTCATGCTCGGCTACGCCGAGTCCCCCGCGGACCTGGCCCTCGGCCGGGAAATCCACGAACTGCGGACCGGCGACCTGGCCCGCCAGCAGGAGAACGGCCTGTACCAGGTGGTGGGCCGGCGCAGCCGGTTCGTGAAGATCGTCGGCCTGCGCGTGGACCTGGGGCAGGTGGAGCGGATCCTCGCCGGCATGGGCATCACCGCGGCCGCGGCCGGCACCGATGACCTGCTCGTCGCCGCCGTCGAAGGCGAGCACGACGGCGCCATGCTCGCCAAAGTCCTGGCCGGCAGCCTGGGGCTGCCGCGCGCCGCCGTCGTGGTCCACCCCGTGGAGCAGCTCCCGCGCCTGGCGACCGGCAAGATCGACTACCCGGCGGTCCGCTCCCTGGGCATGCCGGACACCAGCCTTGTTCCGGACAGCACCCGGCCCGCCGCGGCTGTTCCCGCAGCTGCTGGATCCGGGGCGGCACCGGAAGGCCAGGCCGACGTCCGGCAGATCTTCATGGACGCCCTGGAGCGCGAGAGCGTGGCGGATGACGACACATTCGTCTCCCTCGACGGCGACTCGCTGTCCTACGTGGCGGTCTCCGTCCGGCTGGAAAGCGTGCTGGGGAAGCTGCCCTCCGACTGGCACCTGCTGCCCGTCAAGGAGCTGGAACGCCTCCGCCCGGCCCGCAATAAGAGGCGCTTCCTGTCGTTCCTGGAGACCTCCCTGGTGGTCCGGGCGGCGGCCATCGTGTGCGTGGTGGCCACCCACGTGGAGCTGTTCACCTTCCAGACCGCGCACCTGCTCTTCGCAGTGGCCGGCTACAACTTCGCCCGGTTCCAGCTGGCCGAGCAGCGCGTTCCGCGGCTGCGGCGCCAGTTCCGCGGGCTGGCCCGGATCGTGGTGCCGTCCGTGCTGTTCATCGCCGTGGCGTACCTGCTGACGGACCACTACACGGTGGCGAACATTTTCTTGCTGAACGCGATGGTGGGCCCGGAGCAGGTGACCACCCAGTGGCACTTCTGGTTCGTGGAACTGCTGGTGTACATCCTGCTGGCGGTGGGAGCGCTGATGGCCATCCCCTGGGTAGACCGGTGGGAGCGCCGTGCGCCGTTCCTTTTCGCGCTGGGCCTGGTGGCCGTTGCGCTGCTGAGCCGGTACGACCTGGTGGATCCCGGCCTGCCCAAGCCCCCGCCCGTGTTCTGGATCTTCGCGCTGGGCTGGGCCCTGGCACGCGCCCGCACCAACCTCCACCGGCTGACGGTATCCCTGATCACCGTGCTGACCCTGCCCGGGTTCTTCAACAGCACCGTGCGGGAGATCACCGTGGCCGCCGGGATCCTGCTGCTCGCGTGGGTGCCGGCGCTGCCGGTGCCGGCCCTGCTCCGCCGGGTAACGGGGTGGCTGGCCGCGGCCTCGCTCTACATCTACCTCACCCACTGGCTGGTCTACCCGGTGCTGCTTCCGGTCAGCCAGGTGCTGGCGGTGGCCGGGTCCCTGGTGTTCGGGGTGGGCTACTGGGCGCTGTGCCAGTGGGTGCCCGGGGCCTGGACTGCGCTGAAGAGCCGGGGCCGGGGCCGCGTCGCCCTCCCCCGCACCAGCCCCTGACGCCCGCTCATCCGGGCGTTTCCGCCCAATCCCGCGCTCACGTTGCCGGCGGTTCGTGCAGGCCAAAGGCCGAACCCTGATCGTCCTTGCACAGCTTGAACCTGCCGTACTCCGCGGCGCTGCTGTCGCTGTCGCCCAGGTCCGTGTCGTCCACGGAGCCGCCAAGTTCCCGCACCCGTGCGAGCGCCGCGTCCAGGTTGTCCACCTTGAAGAACAGGTAGGGCGACGCACCGGGGTCGCCGCCATGGATTCCCCCTGGGATTCCGGCCTTATGGATGGAGAAGCCGTTACCGGACGGTCCCGGGCTCAGGTCCCAGCCAAAAAGTTCCCCGTAGAATCGCTTGCCCCGCTCGGCGTCCTCCACGCCGATTTCAAAGAACACAGGTTCACCGGACATGTGTGCCTCCTTTGTTTGCATGCTGGAGCAAGAACCCTAGTCCTTTCGTGGCATGCCGGACAGTGGCGGGGAGAATTTCGGGCGAAAGTGGGGCACATTGACACGGACACGCCGGACATCAGGACCCGAACACCGCGGCAGGCGGCCAATGTGCCCCAGGACGGAGAACCAGGACGTACGACGGCGGCCCGGAGCACGGCGTCGTCCCTCGCCGGAAAGGTGGGGCCTCAGCCCTCAGCGGGCTCGGATGCCTTTGCCTCCTCGGCTGCCTCTGCATACTCGGCCGAGACCCGCCGGTAGACCGGGGTGAAGAAGGCCAGCAAGGCCGCGATGATCATGATGATCCCGGCCACCAGGAACACCAGGGCGATGCCGCGGGATGTTCCCTCGCCCAGCAGCGGCGCCAGCTGGGCCGCCCCTTCGGTGGAACGCGCGTACGGGATGATCCAGAACTGGGCGATCGGCGCGATCAGGAACGCTGTGATGGGCGCTGCCGCCGACTCGAACGCCATGGCGAAGCCGAACACCCGGCCCTGCTTGGGCAGCGGCACCACCTGCTGGATGACCGTTTGCTCGGCCGCCTCCACCACGGGCACCAGGGTCAAGTACAGCCAGATGCCCAGAACGTACAGCCAGGCCCACTCGCGCAGGGTGAACACCGCGCCGAGGAAACCCATCGCCACGACGGCGAAGAGCAGGGTGCGCAGCGGGTTGGCGCCGAGCCCGAACTTGCCGATCAGTGCCCCGCCCACCAGGAACCCGCTGGAGCCAACCGCCAGGAAGATGCCCCACAGCTCCACGGGGAACATCTCCAAGCCGTACGGGTCCATCAGGGCCATGTACACGCCGCCGATGAAGTTGTTGAACGTGGAGAACAGGATCAGCGCAAACAGCCCGCCGATGGCCAGGACTGCGGCGAGGGCACCCCGCAGGTCGAAGCCGCCCTGGGCATCCGTGGCGGCCGCCCGCACTTCCTCGGGCATGTGCAGGGTGAGCAGGTGCGCGAAGGCGAGCGCCGTGAGGACGACGGCGACGGCGATGGTCCAGCCCATGCCCAGCAGCCCCACCGACAGCCCGGACAGCACCGAGGTGATCAGGAACATCAGCCCCTGCACCATGCCCACCATCCCGTTCGCGTTGGCCCGCCGGTCCGGCTCGATGAGGATGGTGACCGTTGTGGACAGGGCAATGTTGCGCAGGTTCTCCACCACGGCGCCCACCAGGATGATCATGGCGAAGAGCCAGAACCAGGGCTGCCCCAGGTCCAGCAGCTGAGCTTCGGGTGTCAGCAGGAACATCACGCCGGACAGTACGAACATCAGCAGCGTGAAGACAGCGGCGAAGCGCATCACGGCCAGCTTGCGGTACCGGTCCACGAACGTGCCAAAACTGATGCTGGAGAGCGCAATCAGCAACATGTACGCACCGCCCACCACACCGGTGGCGATCACGTTGCGGGTCTCCAGGTACACCCAGAACGTCAGGGCGAACCACAGGTAGCTGGTGGTGATGTTGGCGACCCCCGTATTGACCAGGATCCCCAGGAACGTGCGGGACCGCTGCTTCGGAGTCCGCACAGAGGTATCGACGGCGCCTGGATCGGCGAGGCGCGCGGCCTCGCCTTCCCCGTCCACCGCGTGAGCCACGTCGGGGTCGTCCGAAAAGCCTGCCCCGCCGTCGGGAGTAACTGCAGCACGGCCCCCGGCCGGTTCCTGCTCAGTCATGCGTCCCAGTGTAGTGAGAAGGAACCGGCGGCACACGGGAAAGCCCCCAATGTATTGGACGCGCCTTCCAAGAGGTCTACCTCCGGCCGGACGGAAAACTCGAGTACCCACTACTCGTGTCCTGCGTACCGCATGGCCGTAGCGTCTTTTCTAGGCCTGGGGGCAGTCAGCGGTTCTCCTTCGAGACGGGGAGGAGGGCCACTCGCTCCTGGTGAAGGGACAACTGCCGATGCAGGACGAAAACCTCCCCCGGCCCCTCCTTGACCCGTCCGTGCTCGAACGGCTGCGCGCCGAACTGGACGACGACGAGAGCATCTGGCGGGTCTTCGTGCAGAACTACATCAAGGAACTGCCCGTAAGGACCGAGCGCTTGCGGCTGACACTGACCACCGGGGACCTGCGCGGCGCGATGGATGCAGTGCTCAGCCTGAAAACGTCCAGCCAGATGGTAGGCGCCGAACGCCTGGCCGGCCTGGCGTTGAACCTTGAAAAGGAGCTGCGCCAGGACTCCTCCCGCGCCGATCCCGGCGTTGAGCTCCCCCACCTCGCGGCAGCCCACCTGCGGCGAATCATGCAGTGCAGCAAACAGACCAGGTATGCCCTCCGTGCGCAGTTCTGACATGGACGGCAAGAGGCACCCCGCGGGCATAGGATTTTTCCTATGAGGATTGCCGTTGCAGGGGGAACCGGTACGGTCGGGCGCCACGTGGTGGAGCTCGCCAGGGAGCGCGGCCATGACGTGGCCAGCTTGAGCCGTGCGGATGGGGTGGACCTGGTAAGCGCCCGCGGGCTGGATGAGGCGCTTCGGGGCGTGGACACGGTGATCGACGTGTCCGGTATCAACAGCACAGCCACCAAGAAGGCCGTGGACTTTTTCACCAACGCCTCGCAGAACCTGCTGGCCGCGGAGAAGAAGGCCGGTGTGAAGCACCAGGTGGTGCTCTCGATCGTGGGCATCGACAAGGCCACCTCGGGCCTGTATGCAGGCAAGCTGGTGCAGGAGGACACTGTGCGGCACGGCGGCGTGCCGTGGACCCTGCTGCGGTCCACCCAGTTCCACGAGTTCGTGCCGCGCGTGGTGAAGACGTCGTCCGCCGGTCCGGTGGTGCTGGTGCCCAAGATGTTCACCCAGCCGGTGGCCGCCCGCGAAGTGGCCGAGGCCCTTCTGGCAGCGGCGGAGGCTGGGCCGCAGGGTCGCATCAGGGACCTGGGCGGCCCGCGGCTGGAGGAGCTCGACGGCCTGGTCCGCTCGTACCTGGACAGGACCGGCCAGCGGAAAAAGGTGGTGGAAGTCCCGCTTCCCGGCTTCATGGGAAAGGCCATGCGCAGCGGTGCGCTGATCCCGGCGCCGGGTGCCGCCCTCGGACGCCAGACCTTCCTGGAATGGCTGGAAGCAAGTAGCGGCAAGTACCGGCAGGAAAAGTAGAGTACCCACTACTCGTGCCCTGTCTTGGGGCATCCCCCTAGATTCGTCTAAAGCCTGCTACGGCGGGCGGGACCTGACGTTGAGTGGGGGAAGAAGCATGGCGGTACAGCCGGTATCCGGAAGCAAGCGGACGGGACACGCCGGTCTTCTGTTGGACCTGGTCACCGGCGCCGAGACGGACCTCGATTCAGTGCAGCGGCTGGCCGAGGCCGCCGCGGCGGCGCTCAGCGGTTCGGCCGGCGTGGACTGCGCCGCCACCCTGCACCGTGCGGGAACGCCGCCGGTGACGGCAGGGAGCACAGGCCCGGCGGAGTGCCTGGCATCCTCCGAGGAGCGGTACGGTGACGGGCCCATGATGCAGGCCGACGCGGGGCCGGTGCAGGTGGCAGCGGACGGTTCCTCCCAGCGGTGGGATGCATATCGACGGCGGCTGGTTGCGTCCGGCTACGGCTCGGCACTGGCGGTGCCGGTGGACGTGGGGGCGCGCGTTTCCTGCACCCTGGTGTTCCTGGGGCCGGAAGGTTTCGACTTCACCCCGGACATGGTCAGCGAGGCCACCTGGTTCGCCGGGGTGGCGTCGCAGAGCATGCAGCTGGCCCTGGAGGTGCGCAGCATCCGGTCCGCTGGCGACAACCTGAAAGCCGTCCTGGAAAGCCGCACCTCTATCGACGTGGCGTGCGGGGTGGTCATGGGCCAGACACGATGCTCCTACACGGAGGCATTCAGTAAGCTCGCCGGGGTGTCCCGGCAGCGGAACCTGAAGGTCCGCACCGTCGCCGAGAACATCCTTAAAGCCCTGGGCGGCGGCTCGCCGGCAGCACGGTTCGAGCCCCCGGCGCTGGCATAGGGCCGGGCCCACTGATGCGTGCCCGAGCCCCGTGGCAGCATCGCCGGACAACCGCGTAGGCTGTTCCAATCACTGCAACCGGAAGGTGGACGGATGAAGAATTTGGCGGTTGGGATCTTCATTCTCGCCGGGATCTGTTTCATCCTCGGGCTGGCAGTCGAAACACTGGGATTCCTCCTGGGAATTGCCCCGGTACTGCTGATTGTGGCAGTTCTCCTGCTGCTCCTGCGCCGGTCCAGGGGACGCCGCATCCCCGGCTAAGGGCCGCCGGCCTAGCGGGTCAGCACGAAAATGGCGATGGCCAGGCCGGCCACCAGGACGGCGTTCACGACGACGTAGGGTGGGACGCCCCGCTTGGCTCGTTTTACTAAACCCCACTACGTGCTCCCCCATCCTGCGGGTTTCCCCTCCTACAAACCGATCGTCGGGGTGGCCCTGAAGGCGTTGGCGGTTTTGTCCAGGACAACCTGGGCGTCGCTTCCGGAATCAAGGACTGTGTTCCGGGCTGATGCGGCATCGACCATGACGGTTGTGACGGCGAGGCCTTCCGACGCTTCGGTTGTCAGCAGGGCGTCCACCTGGGCGGCGAAGCATGAGTCACTCGACTTGGCGGAGACGTCCATGGCCACCACATGGTTGTTGGAGACAAAGTTGCCTGCCCCCGCCGCCAGCCGGATGATGACAGGCGTGGCACCCGCCGGCCGGATGCTCTGCGAGTCGATGACCTCGGAAAAGTGGTTGCCCACCACGGAGTTGTTGCTGCCTCTGATGCTGAGAAGCCCGGTGAGGTCGTCCAGTCCGTTGTCCACTCCCAGGAATGGGGTCCAAGGCTCGTGGTCGCGGAGGAAGTGGTTCGTGGCCACGAGGTTTTCCGAGCTGTTGTCCTCGAGGAGCACCATCCCCGGGTAGAAGGAATGCAAACGGTTGTTGGTGACGCTGGAACGGGTGACCCCTTTGAAGTGGACGCTGCTTGCACCCCGGGGGAAGACGTTGTTCGCGGTGACCAGGAGCCCGCCGTGGTTCTCGGCGTAGATCGAGTGGCCCTTGAAGCCGGCCCCCACCAGGTTGTCGGTGATCTTTGAGGCCTGTCCCCAGCCCCGCAGTTCGATGCAGCTTCCGCATTCGGCGATGAAGTTGTCGTGGATGGACAGCGCGTCTGCGTGGTGGATGGTGAGGGCGTGCTCCAGGTAGACGAACCCCATGCCGGTGATGCGGAACGAGTCGTTGGCACTCGCGGCATAGATGCCGGTCTTGCCGTTGACGTAGGTGTTTTCCGCATGCAACCCCGAGCCGTCCGGGCTGAAATGCAGCCCGTCGATGCAGAAGTTGGAGAACTCCACCGAGCTGATCCGCGGGCTTCCGTTCCGCTCGATGTAGAAGGCGGCGCCTTTAGCCTCCTTTCCGTCTTCGGCCGGCGGGAGGTCCACGATGATCCGGCTCCCGCCGGGCCACAGCTCGTGCAGGTCCGGCCATTCGTCTTCGGGCACGTTGAAGCGGATGCTCGACGACGTGAAGCCGTGCCCGGAGCCCTCGATCCGGAGGAAGCTGACGTCGACCAGCACCTGGGTGCGAAGGTGGTAGTCCCCCGGCGGAAGGTAGATCACCGCGCCCGGCTTGCCGCCGTCGTTCACGTCGGTGGCCGCCTGCCGTTCCTTGATGTCCGCGATGATGCTGTTGATGACTTCACCCACGTCCTTGGCCGGATTGCCGACCGGCCACGTGGTCACGTCGTAGTAGTTTTTGCTTGGCATGGGCTCTTCCTTTTGCGTTCTGGTTCTCATGGTGCCACCGTTTGCTGCTCAGGGAGCCCGGCCTGCAGCTCCTCAGCCGTCGGCGGGTTGGCACCGGGGCGGCTGACCGTGATGGCAGCTGCCCTGGAGGCCATCCGGCCCAGCGACTCCAGCACGGACGGCGCCAGCCCGTCCGCCCCGCGCATGAGGAGTCCGTAGACCAGGGCTGACATGTAGGAGTCGCCGGCGCCGATGGTGTCCGCCACCTCGGCCGTGACCGGGGGCACAGCCACCTGCGCGCCTGCCGTGGTGAGCAGGGACCCTTCCGCTCCGCTGGTGACGGCGACGAGCCCGGCCCCCAGGTCCAGGATGAGCTGAGAGACGTCCTCCAGGGACAGCCGCGGGTAGAGCCACAGTGCGTCCTCGTCGCTGAGTTTGACCACTTCCGTGAACGGGACGAGTTCCTCGAAGATGGTCTTCGCCTCGAAATGGCTGCCGAGCAGGGCAGGTCGGATGTTGGGATCGTAGGTGACCATGCAGCGCCGGTGTGACTGCTCAAGAAGTGCCCTGACCGCAGCCGCCCCCGGCGCCAGGAAGGTGGCGATGGAGCCGGTGTGCAGGACTTTGGGCAGCGTCGCCGGGGCGAGGCGCGCAAGGTCCCAGCGGATGTCGAAGTCATAGTGCGCCGACCCGTCGGACGCCAGGGTCGCCGTCGCCGTGGCGGTCCGGCCGGGCCCCTTGGAACCGGGCAGGAGTTCGACGCTGGCGCTGCGCAGGTGCTGCTCGATGGCCGCGCCGCGCGGGTCGTCGCCGATCGAGGTCAGCAACGCGGTGGCCGCACCCAGCCGCCCCAGCCCGTAGGCCACGTTTGCCGGTGACCCGCCGGGGTGCTCCACGGTGCCCGCGGAGGTGACGACGATGTCCACTAGGGCTTCACCGACTACTACGACGTCAAGCCCCGGCTGGGGATCATCGTTCGTGTGCATTTCTTCGCACCTTTCTTGGATTGCCCATCCTGCCGTCAGGCAAGGGTTGAGACCCTGAGCTTCCGGACTATTGCCGGGCCTCGCCCGGCCGCCAGCCAGTTCTCCTGGCTTCCGGCGTCGGGGAAGATGAGGTCGGTCAGGACCACCGCCCCGCCCTGCGCAAAGACCTCCACCGAGCAATGGTCGACGACGATCTGCAGCTTGAGCACGCCGTCCTCAAGGACCAGCGGCGCTGACTCCACGGACGAAAACTTTTCGTGGAAGCCCGTGTCCCCTGACCGGCGGCGGTCCAGGACGAGGCGACCGGTGGCGGCGTTGTAGCCCAGGACCGTGCCCGCGCTTCCGTCCACGCTGGCGAACAGATGGAAGGCCACGTGCTCAGCACTGCCGGGCAGGATCTCCGCCTCGATGACTTGGGCGCTGCCGGGTGCCGCAGCCGGCAACCGCAGTACCGAGTCCTGCAGTTCGAACACTTCCGCGATGACCGGCTCCGCGACTGCGGGCGGCCCCTCTACGGCAGGGTGGCCGGGCAGGACAGGCTGCTGGACCAGGCGGGCGGAGCCGCTGGCTGCGGTCAGGCGCACTTCGCGGGCCAGGGTCATCGACGACCGCCAGGGGGCGGTGGGCAGCTGGTTGGCGTAGTCCCAGTTGTTCATCCAGCCGATGATGATGCGCCGCCCATCGGGAATGTTACTGAAGGAGACGGAGGCGTAGCAGTCGCGCCCCCAGTCCAGCCACAGGCATTGCTGCAGGGCGGCAGCGGCTGCGGCGGAATCACCCAGGGCGCTGACCCCGGCCGGAGCCGCAACTGAAGAGGAGTCCGGGACGAACCGGGCGCCGTCGAACCGGCCCACGAAGTACTGGCCTCCGGAACCTCCCGCCACCGCACCCGGGTTGACGTTGACGATCAGGACCCATTTGACGTTGTCCGGGTCCCCGTCCACGGCAAGGGGAAAGAGATCGGGGCATTCCCATTCGCCCTGGTCTGCGTTCATGGGGCCAAAGTCGCTGAGGAAGTCCCAGGTCTTGAGGTCGTCCGAACGGTAGAAGACCACCTTCTGGTGCTGCGCTTCGACGGCCACCATGATCCAGCAGGCGCCCTGCCCGCCCTCGTAGCGGAAGACTTTGGGGTCGCGGAAGTGCGCGGAGTTCCGGGTGAGGACAGGGTTTCCGCCGTACTTCTGCCACGTCATGCCGGCGTCGGTGCTGTAGGCCAGGGACTGCGCCTGCGTGCCGTGGTGTTCGGACGCGGCCTTGTGGGCGCTGGTGTAGATGGCCACGAGGGCAGGTGCGTCCGCGGTGCCGAAGCCGGACGTGTTTCCGTGGTCCACCACCACGCTGCCGGAGTAGATGTCCTCGGTTTCGTCGCAGGCAATGGCCACGGGGTGCTCGGTCCAGTGGAGAAGATCACGGGAGGTGGCGTGGCCCCAGGACATGTTCCCCCACACGTTGCCATACGGGTTGTTCTGGAAGAAGAGGTGGTAGAGGCCTTCGTGGAAGACCAGGCCGTTGGGGTCGTTCAGCCAGGTGTCCCGGGCCGTGAAGTGGATGGCGGGACGGAACCTGGCGGTCCCGGCCGGAGGTGTTTCCGGGCGTGCGGCATCAAGGAAGGTGGACATGTTGGTGCGGTCCTCTGGGAAAGTGGAAGGGGCTGGCTGCTAGGGCCGGGGAGCCGCGATGGAATCGCGGCGCACCAGCGGGCAGCCCAGGATGGTCGGGTGGAGTGCCATGAGGGTCAGGTCTGTCTTCCCTTCGACGGCGTCAATCAGGTGCTCGGTGGCCCAGGCGCCCATCTCGTAGTGCGGCAGGGCCACGGTGGTGAGGCCCGGGTGGAGGTTGGCGGCGATCAGCTCCTGGTCATCGAAGCCGACCACCGAAAGGTCGCCGGGGATGCTGAGTCCCAGCTCGGCGGCGGCGCGGTAGGCTCCCATCGCCATCCGGTCGTTGTAGCAGAACAGTGCCGTTGGCATGTCGGCGCGGTCCTTGCGTGCCAGGATCCGCCGGGCCGCCTCGTAGCCGCCGTGCACTTCGGAGACCTCGGACTCGACAGGTGCCGCGTCGCCGTCGAGCCCTGCTTCGGTCAGCATGGCCCGGAAGGCCTGGAGCCGCTGGCGGGTGGCGGGGACGTCGTCGGTGTTGTTGATGAAGCCCACCCGCGTGTGGCCCGCTTCGAGGAGCGCGCCCACGGCGGCGCGTGCACCGCCGTCCTCGTCCGGGATCACGGCTGTGATGTTTCCGCCTTTGGCCACCGAGTCCACCAGCACGGAGGGGACGCTGCCGAGGTTGGCCGGCAGTTCCACGTTGCGGTGGTACATGGTGGCGTAGAGGATGCCGTCCACCCGGCGTTCCAGGAGGGCTTCGACGTCGGCCTGCCGGGATTCGAGGCTTGCCGAGCCGGAGGTGTTGATGATCATGAGGCCGTACCCCCGGGCCTTCGCGGCCTCGTCGGCGCCAAGGATGATGCGTCCGGCGTGGGGCGTCGTGGCAATATCCTCGCTCACCAGGCCCAGCATGCCGGTCCGCTGCGTGCGCAGGGCCTGGGCCAGCCGGTTGGGGCCGTAGCCGAGCTGCTCGGCGGCGGACTTGACCTTGTCCCTGGTTTCGGGGCTGATCCGGGCGTAGGAGACGTCGTTGAGCACGTGGGAGACAGTTGTCACGGAAACGCCGGCGGCGACGGCCACGTCCTTGATGCCGATGTTCTTGTTGCTCATCTGTGTCCCACGTCCTTATGGTTTGTCCGGTATGAGTAGGCTACCGACGAATGTCGGTTCCCCTGGCTAGCCCTTGACGGCGCCGAGCGTCATGCCCGCCACGATCTTGCGCTGCAGGAGGAGCGTCAGCAGGATCACCGGGATGGAGTAGACGGCGGCCAGGGCGGTCATGGATCCCCAGTCCAGGCCGAACTGGGTCTGGAAGTTCGCGATTACCACGGGCGTTGTCTGCGAGCGGATGGCCGTCATCAGGAGGGCGAAGAGGAACTCGTTCCAGGAGGCCAGGAAGGCGAAGATCGCCGTGACGGCGATGCCGCCGGAGACCACCGGGATGACCACCCGCCAGAGGGCGCCGAGCCTGCTGCACCCGTCCACGGTTGCCGCCTCCTCCAGGTCTTTCGGGACGGCTTCGAAGAAGCTGGACATCAGCCAGATGGAGAGCGGCAGGGAAATGGTGGTGTGGGCGATGGACAGCGCGATGGGTGTGTCCGCGAGGCCCACGGATCCCATCATGGAGGCCAACGGAATGCCGATTGCCACCGGCGGGACCATGCGCGTCACCAGGGCGGCCATGATGAAGATCCGGCCGCTGAGCGTCTTGTACCGGGTGATGCCGTAGGCGGCGGGAACCGCCAGGACCAGGGAGAGCACGGTGCTGATGATGGCCGTCTGGATGCTGTTGATGAACGACGCCGGCACGCCGCTGCGGCCCAGCGCGTTGGCGTAGTTCTCCAGCGTCCACTCCCGCGGAAGGATGGCGGGCGGCACCGCGATGGTGTCGATCGGGGTTTTGAAGGACGTGAACAGCAGGTACAGGAACGGGAATCCGTAGAGCACCATGGCTGCCGCGAGGAGGATCCACAGCAGGGTCCTAGTGCTGCGCCGGCCGGCCTCCAATCCTTCCCGGTTGACGCCGCGGCGCTTGCGGGGAGGGACGACGGCGGGTGCTGCGGAAGGTGCCGCAGCCGCCCTGGCCGGGGTCCCGCCGTCGTGCGTGGTTTTCTCAGCGACGCGCATCAGTTGTCCTTTCCTGGCCGCCAGATGGTGGACACCGCGACGAACGCGACGGCCAGCATCGCCAGCAGGTAGATGGTGCCCATGGCGCTGGCCAGGCCCGGATCGCCGAAGCGGATCATGGTCCGGTAGATCAGCAGGCTCATGGTTTCCGAGGCGGACTGCGGGCCGCCGTTGGTCTGGATGAGGATGGTGTCAAAGGCCCTGGCCGCGTCGATGCCGCGGACCACCAGCGCGACGGCGATGACCGGCCGCAGCAGGGGCAGGATGATCCTGAACAGCAGGGCCGGTGCCCGGGCGCCGTCCAGCCGTGCGGCTTCGATGAGGTCGCCGGGGATGTTCTGCAGTCCGGCGAAGAGCACCAGGCACATAAACGAGGTGGTCAGCCAGATGTCCGGGATTGCCACCGAATAGAGCACGATGTTCGGGTCCGACAGCCAGCCGATCTGGTTGGGGTTGGACAGGATGCCCGCCTGGTGCAGGAGGGTTCCGATGAGGCCGAAGTTGTCGATCATCAGGAACTTCCAGAGCAGGCCTGCCACGATCGGGGCGATCATGAGCGGGTACATGAACACCGTCCGCCAGATCTGCGAGCTGCGGCCCAGCATGGTGAACAGCAGGGCCATGCCCAGGCCCAGGGCGAACTCGAGGGTGACCACGATCAGGGTGTAGGCCAGGGTCCGCCAGCCCGCTCCCGTGAAAGCCTCCGAAGCGAAGGCGCGGAAGTAGTTGTCCAGGCCCACGAAGTCGCGGGGGCCGCCGGCGATCGGGGAGATCTTGTAGAAGCTGTCCGCCACAAGGCGGAACAGCGGGAAGGCCACGAATATTGCCAGGAACAGCGCCGCTGGTGTCATCAGGAACAATGCGAAGCGGCGGTCGGAGATGCGCACGGTTTTCTCTTCCGCTGGTTGGGGCCGCGGCCGGCACCGCTGTGCAGGTGCCGGCCGCGGGGGTCTTACTTGAGGAGGTCCTCGATCTGCTTCTTGGCATCGGCGAGGAGGGTGGCGGAGTCACCGCCGGCAACGGCCTTCTGCAGCATGGGCACCAGGACGGTGTCCACGATCTGCTGCCACTTCTCGGTGGCCGGGCGGGTGGCGGTGGCTTCACCGTTGAGGGTTTCGATCAGCGGCTTGAAGCTCTCGTAGCCTTCCTTGTCCTGGTACTTCTCGAACGCGGAGATGCGGGAGGCCAGGCCCAGGCTGGATTCGATGCCCTTGTCGTTGTAGTCGTAGGCGCACTTCACGAACTTCTTGGCCGCCTCGGTGTTCTTGGTCGCCTTCGGGACCGTGAGGTACCAGGGGCCGGGAACGCCGCCGACGCCTGCGGATCCGGCGATCATGGGGGCTGCGCCCACCTTGCCCGCCACCGGGGAGTCCTTGGGGATCTGCCGGTAGGCGTGGGCCCAGAACCGGGTCATGGCGGTCTGACCCTGGTTGAACAGGTTCTGTGCTGCGGCCCAGTCCACCTGGGCTGCGCCGGAGGGAGCGTACTTGGCCAGGCCCACGTAGAAGTCCAGGGCTTCCTTGTGGGCGGCGTTGTCAACCACCACCTTGTCGCCGTCCAGGACCATGGGGGAGCCGGCCTGCAGGACGTGGGCCAGCCATTCGGTTTCCACGCCGCCCTTGACGTCCGTGCCGTACATGCCGTCCTTGGTGAAGAACTCGGAGATGTCCTGGTACTGCTTCCAGGTGGTGGGGGCAGCCAACTCGTAGCCGTACTTGGCCTGGAAATCGGCCTTGTTTTTGGCGTCCTCGAACAGATCCTTGCGGTACAGGATTATTTCGGCGTTGGTCCAGGCGGGCAGGCCGATGAAGTGCCCGTCCACATTGGCTTCCTTGACAAGGGACGGGAAGATGTCCTTCTTGGCCTCGTCGGTGAAGATCTCGTCAATGGGCTGGAGGGCGTCCTTGAAGCTGGGCAGCCACACGGAGTCCAGGGCGGCCACGTCAAAGGAGACGTTGCCGGAGGAGAATTCGCTGGAAAGCCGGTTGAACATGCCGTCGTAGGGCAGTTCGACGAAGTTGACGTCCACGCCGGCGTCCTGCTTGCACTGCTGGGCGACACCGGTCAGTTCGGCGTGACCGCCGGCTTCGACCAGGACGTTGACCGTGTTGGTGCCGGCGCTTCCGGTAGACGCGGCCGGGCCTCCTGCGCCGCATGCCGAGGCGGCCAGTGCGACGGCGGTGCAGATGCCGCCGATGGCGAGCCTGCTGATGACTTTACGAGTGGACATCGCTGTCGACTCACTTTCTCTTGAACGGAAATGGAGAGTGACTCGGATCTGAAAAATCGTTTTGCCAAAACGACTTGGCACTCACCATAAGACGAGGAATATGAGAGTGTCAAGGCTCACAAGAAGAAGCTTGCTCTATTGACGCCGCTCGCCGGCGGGCCCTAGTGTGATGCTCGGCCAGAACGGACAAATCGTTTTGGCATATTTTGGCAAATCCAAGGGTCGCGGCCGGAAACTTCCTGCAACACCTTCGGCGCCCGCTCCCCCTTTCCAAGCAGAGGAGTTCATCGTGCAAATTTCCAGCCTTCAGCCGGGACGAAGGGCGGTGCTGCGGGCCGGGTCTGCATCCCTGGCTGCGTTCGCGGCAGCCCTATGCCTGGCCAGCAACGCCGCGGCCGCCGATACCGCTCCAGCGGATATCCCCCAGGAGCAGCAGGGCAACGCGTCGGGCCATCGGCACATCATCGGGCTGCTCTGACCGACCGGCCCGGTGTAAGCCCCCAATCTGAGCAAGAACAAGGCAATTCCCCCAACGAAGTGAGGAGTATCAGCTTTGACAACCGTTTACGACGTCACCACGTGGTCCGTTCCGGGAAACCCTTCGGCCACCCCGTACAACGACATCGGGCTTATCATCAACAGCATCATTGCGGATGTGAAGTCCCAGCAGACGAGCCAGGCCTCCAAGCCCGGCGCCGTGGTCTACATCCCGCCGGGCGATTACTCCCTCAAGACGCGGGTGAACGTGGACGTCAGCTTCCTGACAATCCGCGGCTCCGGCCATGGGTTCACATCCAGCAGCATCCGGTACAACGCGGGCAACACGTCCAGCTGGCACGAGATATTCCCGGGCGGCAGCCGGATACGTGTCGAGAACACCGACGGAAACGCCGAAGCTTTCCGTGTCTACCGCACGGGGGACCCCCGGCTGAGCTCCATCGTCTTCCAAAACTTCTGCCTGGACGGCGTCTCTTTCGGTTCCAATGAGAACTCCTACGTCAACGGAAAAACGGGCATCCGCTTCGATTCGGCCAACGACGCCTGCCGTGTTGAAGGCATGGGCATGGTGTACCTCGAACACGGACTAATCGTGAAGGACACCGATGCCCTGAGCGTGAGTGGTAACTTCCTGGCCGAGTGCGGCAGCTGCATAGAACTGACCGGATCCGGGCAGGCCTCCAAGGTTACGGCCAACCTCATCGGCGCAGGATACGTGGGATTCTCCATCTTCGCCGAGGGCCACATGGGCCTGCTGGTGAGCGCGAACAACGTCTTTCCGCGGGGAAAGAGCAGTGTGCATTTCAAGAACTGCACCCGGTCATCAATCACGGCCAACCGTTTCCACGCCTTTTATCCGGGCATGGTGAATTTTGAAGGCAACTGCACTGAAAACCTGGTGGGGGCCAATCACTTCCTCCGCCAGTTGGAGCCGTTTGATCCCCTCAAGCCGTACAACAACGGGCTTGATGACCTGTTCGGACTCGTCCACATCGTTGGCAGCGGAAATACCGTGACGGGCAACCATTTCTCCTACGACGTGCCCGCAGCCTCGGTGAATCCCTCCGGTCAGCCGCCCACCGTCATCCTGGTGGCTTCCGGTGCGAACAACTACATCGCGGCGAACAACACGATTGCCTCGGTCGCCGTCAAAACTGTTGTGCTTGACGGCTCCACCACGGGCACCAAGGTCCTGGACAGCGGCACGTCTGCGGAATTTGCTCCCTACACCAGTTCACACTCGTTCCGCCCAACGCCATAGCGCTGCGCCCCGCCTCCACGGCCGGCACAGAGCAGGCCGTGGAGGCGGAGCACCCACTGCTTCAACTTCATAGAGACAAGGACAATCAATGATGATTAGCCGTGCATGGACGGGGTGGGCAGCAGTAACGACGACGACGACTGCGCTGCTAGTCTCGGCTCTCACTTTGGCGCCCCTCCCGGCCCAAGCCTCGGACCCGGACCCTGCCACGCAGCAGTACCGCCCGTATCTGCATTACACGCCGGAAAAGAACTGGATGAACGATCCCAACGGACTCGTCTACCACAACGGGATCTATCACATGTACTACCAGTACAACCCGTTCGGAACCACGTGGGGCAACATGAGCTGGGGGCACGCCACGTCCACCGACCTCCTCCACTGGCAAGAGAAGCCCCTGGCCATCCCCCAGACGCTCAACGGGCCGGGGCAGTCAGTGGAAGACATCTTCTCAGGCTCGGTGGTGGTGGACGCCCAGAACACCAGCGGATTCGGAACGGCCCAGAATCCGCCCCTCGTTGCCGTGTACACCAGCCACTTCACCAGCGCCCATCCCACGCTCGCCGGCAGGCAGGCGCAGTCCCTTGCGTACAGCACGGACGACGGGCATACCTGGACCAAGTATGCGGAAAATCCCGTGCTGAACCGGAACACCAGTGACTTCAGGGATCCCAAGGTGTTCTGGTACCAGGGCCCGGGCGGCTCTTATTGGGTGATGGCCGCGGTGGAGGCAAACGAGCACCGGGTTCTTTTCTACAAGAGCACCAACCTGAAGGACTGGGAATACCTGGACGACTTCAAGCCTGCCAACGCGACGGGCGGGCAATGGGAGTGCCCGGACCTGTTTCCCCTGGCGGTCGACGGCGATCCCAACAACATCAAATGGGTGCTCGTGGTGAACATCAACCCCGGATCGGTGGCCGGAGGCAGCGGCGGGCAGTACTTCGTGGGCTCGTTCAACGGCACCACGTTCACCTCGGAAACCACCGACCCCGCGGATGTGCCGCCACCGGGCACCATTTTGGCCGGATTAAACGGCGGCAGCTACAGCGGATGGAACGTGCAGAACGATCCCGCCAATCCGTCCGGCCCCTGGGGCAGCGTGCCCGCTGGGGGGACACTCCCGGGCCAGCAGGCAGTCACCGGCCAGGTGGGTGCCGGCCTGGTTAACGGCTTTCATGGCGGTGACCTCCCGGTGGGCGCCATCGAATCAGCGCCGTTCACTGTTGACCGGGACTACATCAATTTCCTGGCCGGGGGCGGAAACCATCCCCTGCTGCCGGGCGAACAGTCGGGCAACCAGGCCCCTCCCGGATACCTGCTGTTCGACGGCTTTGACTATCCCGGAACGCTCACGGACGCCGGCTGGCAGCTCAGCGGTGACTTCGAAGCGGCACGCAACCCATCCGTTGCCGGCGGTGAGTTCGCAATCGGCAAGCGCATCAACACGTTCGAGGGCGGCCCCAAGGCGGATGACAACGTGGGTACCATTACCTCGCCGGAGTTCTACCTCACCAACACCAACATCGGCTTCCTCCTGGGCGGCGGCAGCCGGACTGATGGTCAACTTCAGGTGGAGTTGCTGGTAGGCGGCGTGCCGGTCCGCACCATGACGGGCACCAATTCGGGTGACCTGAACTGGAAGAACTGGGATGTGTCCCAATACTTTGGCCAGGTGGCCCGCATCCGCATCGTTGACAACGCCACCGGACCGTGGGGGCACCTCACCCTGGACAACATGGTCCTTGGCTCGGAACCTGCCAAGCCCAGGAGCAGTGAAACCACGGTCAACCTGATAATCAACGGCCAGACTGTGCGCACTGCGACAGGCTCCAATTCCGAGCACTTGGACTGGAAGGCCTGGAATGTCAGCGAGTTCAGGGGAAGCCAGGCCACCATCCGGATCGTGGACAACAACCGTGGAGGCTGGGGGCACATCCTCGCCGACGAGTTTGTGTCCTCCGACATCACCCGGCTGGAACAGCATGACTGGCTGGATTGGGGCAGGGACTACTACGCCGCCGTCTCTTTCAGCAATGTTCCGGACGGCAAGCGGGTCATGCTCGGCTGGATGAACAACTGGGACTACGGACAGGCCACCCCCACCAGCACATGGCGCGGTACCATGGCGCTGCCCCGGGAGGTGGTCCTGACCCAGACGCCGCAGGGGCCGCGGCTTCTCCAGAGGGTAGTTGCCCAAGCTGAGACGCTGAAGAACACCACTGCCGCGTACACCGCCCCACCGGGCCGGGACATCCACCCGGGCACAAGCACCCTGCCGGTCTCGGGGGACGTGGTCCAGATTGACGCCGAGTTCTCATCCGGGGGTGCCTCCGCCTTCGGCTTGAAGGTTCTGGGCAACGGGGCTGAGGCAACCCGCGTGGGCTACTCCACCGCCAGTGGACGTGTATTTATCGACAGGACAAACTCCGGGAATGAAGGCTTCCACCCGGCTTTTGCGTCCGTGGACGATGCACCGGTGCAACTCAGCAACGGCCGGCTGCGCCTGAAGCTGTATGTGGACAGGGCATCCGTTGAGGTCTTTGCCCAGGATGGCCTCGCCACGCTGACAGACCAGGTGTTTCCCGCGGCAGGGGCCAGCACCCTTTCTGTCTTTGCCGAAGGCGGGTCGGCCAGGCTTGAAAGCCTGACAGTCACGCCGCTTCACAAGGCCATGTGGTAGCTGGGGCGGGGCAGCCGGGCAAGGGGAAAGCCCCTCCTAGGAGGGGCTTTCAACGTAGTGGTCAATTGTCGTTCGGTAATGATCAGCGGTGATGCACTCCCCCTTCCCGGACGCCCCCGGCGCCCATCCGGACTATGACACGAACGATGTTAATAACACCGGACCGGGCGCGTAAAGGGGTTTGGGAGAGAAACTTCACCGGAAGTTGGACGTCACGAATCCTCCCGTTACCCGGCGAGGCACGCGGGGGGGGCGTACGACGGCGGCGCGCGCCGCCGTCGTACGTCCCACCCCGCCCTTCACGCTGGGTCCCGTGAAGGGCGGTCAGTGGCGGGCCTTTGCGCGGATCAAACCGGCTGCCAGGAGACCGGCAGCCCCGAGTGAGGCCAGCATGCTGCCAAGGGCTACAACGTATTCAGTAAGCGTCATTTCTTCCACTCCCCTTCGAACCTGGACTGCCTGATGGCCCCAAGCTACGCCCGGCACGTCAAGGTTGGCCGAAGGATCGCCGCGGGTTGGGTCAAGATCCCTGCAGGACTGATCCAGGCCCATCCGGAACGGTCCGCATCCACGAATCGCTTGCGGGCACCGGAAATGGTGCCGCCCCCAGCAGCTGTGAAAGGACACCATGATGCCTGACCTGCAAGCCCTCGCCCTCGTCTGCACCCTCACCCCATCGCCCGAGCCGTCCAGCAGTGAACTGATGGCCCGGCACATCCTGGACGAATTCGAGCACCAGGGCGTCCAGGTGTCCTCGCTGCGGGTGGTGGACCACAACGTCAAGCGCGGCGTGCAGGTGGACATGGGCGACGGGGACGAGTGGCCGCAGCTGCGGGAGCGGATCCTCGCGGCGGATATTCTCCTGCTGGCCACACCTATCTGGATGGGCCACCCGGCCAGCGTGGCGCAGCAGGTCCTGGAACGGCTGGACGCGGACCTGTCCGAGACGGACGACCAGGGCCGGCCGGTCATGTACGGCAAAGTGGCGACGGTTGCCGTCGTCGGGAACGAGGACGGGGCCCACAAGAGCGTCGCGGACATGATGCAGGGCCTGAACGACGTCGGCTTCAGCATCCCGGCGCAGGGCGGCACCTACTGGGTGGGCGAAGCCATGCAGACGGTGGACTTCAAGGACCTGGACAAGGTGCCGGACGCCGTCGCCACCGCCAACGCAGCCCTCGCCCGCAATGCCTCGCACCTCGCCTGGCTGCTGCGGCGGCAGGAGTATCCGGCCAAGTAGGGCGCCCGGACGCGGGCCCTGGGTGTTTCCTCGGCCAAAGCTGCGCAAATCCTGTGCCGTTTTGGTCCGGCGGGCTCCCGGGGATCCGGACACTTAACAAGGGGTCTTTTCCGTCCGGCCCTTGTCCTCTGCAGCGGCAGCCTCCCTTCCACGGGCCGGCCGCTGCCGGATCCCCTTGGAAGGTTTCATGAAGCTACTCAGAACACTGGTCTCCGTCCTGGCCCTGCTGGCGGGCGGCACGGCATGGATTACGACGCCGGTCCACGCCGCCACCGCCATCATCACCCTGAGCCCTGACACCGGCCCGGCGGGCACCTCCGTCACCGTGACCGGTACGGGCTTCCCGAAGAAGAGTTCGGGAACCGTCAGCGCCGGCACCGCCACGGCCGCGTTCAAAACCAGCGCGTCCGGCTACTTCACCGCGGAGCTGGTCATGCCACTGACCGACGAGCCCGCGCTTGCTGTCCGGGCCACCTCTGGCACGGCGAGCGCCGCCGCCACGTTCACCTATACCTACAGCTCCCCCTCCGTCACCGAGGAGGATCCCAACGTGGCTCCAGCCCCCGCCCCGGCTCCCGCGGCTCCGGCCCCGGCCCCGGCGCCAGCCGTCCTGCGGTTCGGCGGGGGCACCCCGGGAGGCCCGCGGGCCTCCGCGGAACTCGACGCCGTGACAGCCCTGGCCGGGGAGGCGCCGTCGATCATCCTGTCCTACAAGGACTTCAACCAGGGTGTGCCGATCAGCGAGCTCGAGGCCGTCCGTGCCCGCGGCGCGCAGACGCTGCTGACCTGGGAACCGTGGACGTGGGGCGGCGGCACCGAGCAGCCCGCCTACTCGCTGGACCGGATCGCCGCCGGTGACTTCGACCCCTACCTCCGGCAGTGGGGCCAGGCCCTGGCCGGCTGGGGGCACCCGGTAATGCTCCGGTTCGGCCATGAAATGAACGGCAACTGGTACCCGTGGTCCGAGCAGATCAACGGCAACGGCAGCGGCGACTATGTGGCGGCCTGGCGCCATGTCCACGACGTGGTGGCCGCAACCGGCGCCAGCAACATCACCTGGGTGTGGAACCCCAATGTCCCATACTGGGGCTCCATCCCGCTGTCCGGTCTCTACCCGGGGGACGCGTACGTGGATGCGGTGGCACTGGACGGCTACAACTGGGGCTCCTCCGCATCCTGGAGCAGCTGGCAGTCGCCATCCCAGCTCTTCGGGGACGGCCTCGCCCAGCTGCGGACCCTGGCCCCGGGCAAGCAGATCCTGATCGCCGAGACGGCCTCCGCCGAACAGGGCGGCTCCAAGGCCGACTGGAACACCGCGCTCATCAGCTACCTCGCGGCCCAACCTGATATCACCGCCATCACCTGGTTCCACTTCAACAAGGAAACCGACTGGCGGATCAACAGCAGCACCGCGTCCGCCCAGGCGTTCGCCGCAGCCCTCGCCGCCCGGCTCAAGTAGCACCCACGGTGGCTTACGACGGCGGCACGCGCCCGGCGTCCTACGTCACCTCGTCCGTGACGGCTTGTGAAAACCTGCTCAAGCCTTGACGGTTTCTTGACGGCAACTTCGCGTCCGCTTGAGGATGACGGTCCAAAGTAATTCTTGAAAGGCAGCGGCGCATGGGGGTGCAGCTGGAGCTGGGTCCAGTGGTAACGCAGCCTTGAGTCGGGAAACCGACGGTTTCAGCGCTTGGCGGTGTTGAGCAAACAGCACCGCCAAGCAAATCCCCGAAAAGTCGTGCTCTTCCTTTATTCCTGGTTTCAGCGGGGCTGGCTCCGGAATGGTGCCAATCAGAGCCAGTCCCGCCTTTCTTGGCAGGAGCCGCGGTTGGAATCAACGCAAGCCCCGCCGTCGCATCATCTTCTGGCAATGCCCGGGCGCGGGACAACGTCTTCCGGGTAAACGGCAAGTAACCATTGGGGGCCACGGGCCGCCGGCACCACGTGGCGGGGTCAGACGGGGTCGTTGGAATCCAACTCGTCCGGGTCCTGCTTGTCGCCGTAGCCCGTAGCTGAAGCCAGTCCTCCCACCTGCTGGCCGGCATTGGTCAGGCCGGGCGTGAAATGCTCGTCCGGGGACGCCTCGTGCTCGTCCAGCGTTGCCGGGACCACGTCGTTGCGCAGGTGCTCATCATCCGGAAGGTCTTCTGTGTGTGGTGTCTTATTGCTCATCCCTCCAGCGAATCATCCCTCGGCCATGAGGGCAACGGCCGGCCGTGAAAACCGGAATGCGTGATTTATGGGCCTGCAGTTCCCGTCGTGTCCCGGAACTCCAGCCGCCCCCGGCACCCCGGAGGGTGTAAGTGACGCATTTCGGTCACCGTTGTCCGGCAGGAAGGCAAGCGATACCATGCTCGCGGGGAGAGGGCCTGGTCTCACGACGAGTTAGGGGCCCATCATGACCGACTTCTTCACCATGCAGCCAGGCGAGACCGCAGCCCCGCTTCCTCCGGGGCCGGTCCTGTGCGGCGGATCGGCGGCCATGCGGCGGATCCACCGGTTCTTCCTGTGGGCGTACAGCGAGGCGCCGGGCCTGGTCCGCTCCGTCAATGCCGGCGACCCCGCCCGTGCCGCGTATGTGGGTGAGGTGCTGGGAAACTTCGACAAGGTGCTCCACGTCCACCACGAGGGCGAGGACCTGCTGATGTATCCCCAACTGGAGCAGCGGGCCCCGGCGTGCGTGCTGCATGTGGCGCAGATGCTTGAGCAGCACCGGCAGGTCACCCAGCGGCTGGAGGCCATCGAGCCACTGCGCCTGCGCTGGATGCCGACGCCGGACGCCGCTTTGGGTGGCGAGCTCGCAGGGCTTTATGAGGACCTGTCGGCCGTCCTGAACGTGCACCTGCGGCGCGAGGTCACAGAGGTGATGCCCGTCGCTGACCGGGTGATGACCGAGGAAGAGAGCAAGGCCATCGGGCAGCACGGGGTGAAGCAGTTCGACAAGAAGTTCATGGTTGCCTACCTGGGGATGGTGCTGGCCACCAACCCGCCCGCGGACCGCAAGGAACTGTTCGCCGATATCCCCGCGCCGGTCCGCCTCGCGTACAAGCTCGTGGGGCGCCGCATGTACCGGAAGCAGTACGCCACGCTCTTCCCGGGACGGCCGATCCCCGAGACGCTCTAGTCGCACAGGCTCCTGGCCGTCTGAAGGATGGCATCCTCCATCTCGGGGACGAGCGGAGGTGCGTCTGTAACGTTCAGTTCCTGGGGCGGGAGTATCGCGGCCATCGTTACCTGCTGCCCGCCATCCTCGGAGGCAAGGGACTGGACGCTGTATGGCCCTCCCCCGCCGGACACGATGACATGGCGGCTGCCGGGGCAGACGTCGTCGGTTGGCCGGATGCCTCCCAAGGGGGACGGCTCGGCCCCGATCATGCTCTTCCAGGTTTCCTCGCTGACGAGCTGGCCCGTGGTGAGGGCGGCCACGAATTTGGAGAGGTCCTCAACGGTTGAAATGACTCCGGAATCGGCCGACCCCGCAACCGCGTCAACCCGGGTGAAGTCGCGCCGGTTTCCGTCCTCCAGCACATACCCGTGCAGCATCGGCTCCGGCGGCTGTCCAGGCGAGGCAAGCTGTGTGCTGCCCATTCCCGCAGGTTCAAACACGTCCTCGGTGAGGATCTCGGCGAGCGGCCGGTTGTGTTTGCGTTCCAGCAGCCAGCCCAGGACTTCCCAGTCGGTGGCGGACCACACAAAATAGGGCACCGGCCCCGGCGGCACGTCAACCCCCGCTGCAATCCGAAGCCGTTCCTCGAATGTCAAGGCCCGGGTCTGGAGGTCGTCGAGGGTCCTGGTTTCAATCAGGGGTGGAAAGTAGTCGGGCAGGCCGGACGTGCTGCCCAGAAGGTCCTGCACAGTAACTCGGTCCCAGCCCGGAAAGATGGTTGTGAACTCGGGCAGGTGGGTGGAGACGGGATCGTCCAGGCGCACCGTGCCGGCCTCCACCAGCTTCATCACGGACACTGCCACCATCGGTGTTCCGGCGCCTATGATCCACATTTTGTCCGTGGGGACGGCCTTCCGGTTGGTCTCCAGGTCGTTCACCCCGGCTGCCCTCAGCTCCTCGCGGCCGCCGTACCGCACATGGAAGACCACTGCAGGCGCTCCATTGGCGAGGGCATCCTCGGCAAAGGCTTCCAGCTGCGGGGCAAGCTTCACTGCTGGCGTGGTGGTGGTTTCATCAGGGGTACCGAAGGTACAGCCGGCAAGCATGAGTGCCAGGGCCAGGACACCAACTGGCGTCTTCATCAAGGCGCCAGCGGGACTCCTCGCCACGTTCCAGTGGTGCCCGTCATACAGCCTGCTCAACAGGGTCTGGACCACCGCCGCTCCTCTCCGAGAACGCGCTGTCCACCCACTTCCAATTATGTTCCCCGCGCCACCCAGCTGACCCAGGCCTTTGAATCTTGAGGAATTCTTGACCGTATCCGTCCCTCTTCTTGAGTTGTGGGGTGCACAGTGATGCCTGAAGGGCTGCCCTGCGGTGAACTGGTCCCCGATAGTTGGACTGGCCAAATAAGATCCTAAGCCGCGAGGGCCTGGGTTCGGTATTGCACCGGGCTCAGGCCCTCGAGCTTTGTT
>NZ_JBNHFD010000051.1:0-26865 GCF_059089865.1 Arthrobacter sp. Y3221157 | reverse complement strand
GCGGTCGCCGGCCACGCTGTGGTCCGCCGCGCGGTGGACGCCCCGGAAGGCTCTGCGCTTTCCATCCGCGTGGCGGAGGGGCGTTTCGGCGCCACCTCCACCGGAACGCGCAACCCCAAGACGCAAACGGACGTAATGCAGGAAGGAAACGCTCATGAGTGAGCAGACAACAGATGCCGCCATCGCGGGGCTGAGCTACGAGGAGGCCCGAGAGCAGCTCATCGCCGTCGTGGGCCGGCTTGAGGCGGGAGGCGCCAGCCTGGAAGAGTCACTGGCACTGTGGGAGCGGGGCGAAGCCCTGGCCGTCCGCTGCGAGGAATGGCTGGAAGGGGCAAGGAAACGGCTGGCCGCTGCCCGCGACCAGCCGCTGTAACAGGCAGGCTCAGGAGCGCAGGATCAGCTCCCGCTCGGTGGGAACGTCAAAGTCGGCTTTCGGCCATTGAAGGTTTAGTTCGGCCAGCGCACCAATGAGCAGCTGCTGCACGGCGATGCGGGCATACCACTTCTTGTTGGCCGGGATTACGTGCCAAGGGGCTTCCCTGGTACTGGTTTCGTCGAAGGCCGCCTGGTATGCATTCATATAGTCTTCCCAGAACGCCCGCTCATCGAGGTCGCCACGGTTGTATTTCCAGTGCTTCGCCGGGTTGTCCAAGCGGGCCAGCAGCCGCTCTTTTTGTTCCCCGCCGCTGATGTGGAGCATGATCTTCACCACCTTGGTTCCCGATTCGATGAGCCGCCCCTCGAACTCGTTAATAGCGACGTAGCGCCTTTTGATCTCCTCGGGACTTGCCCAGCGGTGGACGCGGTGGATCAGGACGTCCTCATAGTGGGACCGGTCGAAGACCCCCACCATGCCGACAGCAGGCACTTCCTTCTCGATCCGCCAGAGGAAGTCGTAGGACTTCTCCTCGGTGGTGGGAGCCTTGAAAGCCTTGAACTGGACACCCTGCGGATCCATCGCCCCCATGACGTGCTTGACGATGCCGCCCTTGCCGGCCGTGTCCATGGCCTGCAGGATGAGCAGGATCCTTTTGCGGCCGCCGAAACGGGATTCGGCGAACAGTTTTTCCTGCAGTTCGGCCAATTCGTCGTCCATGTCGGCCAGCAGCGCCTTGCCGTCCTCCTTCGTGCCGTTGTAGCCCGGGGTGGCATCCGGGTCGACGTCGGACAGGGCAAATCCGTCGCCTACCCGCAAAGTTTCAGAAGGAAGCTGCTCGAACCGAGTGACGCCGGCCATGGGGAATCCTTTCCGCGAAGTGCCACGGGCCTCATAGCCCGTGTGCACAGGCTAGTTCCCCTGGTACCTGCTCAGGAAGTCCCCCATCCGGCCAACAGCTTCCTCGATGTCCTTGACGTTGGGCAGCGTAACCATGCGGAAGTGGTCCGGGCGCACCCAGTTGAAGGCCCGGCCGTGGGACACCAGGATCTTCTGCTCCCTGAGGAGGTCCAGGACGAACTTCTCGTCGTCCCGGATGTGGTAGACCTCTGGGTCAAGCTTCGGGAAGAGATACAGGGCGCCCCGGGCCTGCTGGGTGCTCACGCCGGGGATGGCGTTCAGCATGTCGTAGGCCTTGTTGCGCTGCTCCAGCAGGCGGCCGCCGGGCAGGATCAGGTCGTTGATGCTCTGGTATCCGCCAAGGGCGGTCTGGATGGCGTGCTGCGCCGGGACGTTGGCGCACAGGCGCATGTTGGCCAGCAGGCTGATGCCCTCAAGATAGTCGGCGGCGTCCTTCTTCGGTCCCGAAATGGCCATCCAGCCGGCGCGGTAGCCGCACACCCGGTAGGCCTTGGACAGCCCGCTGAAGGTCAGGCAGAGGACGTGGTCGCCGGTGAGCGCGGCGAGGTTGATGTGGACGGCGTCCTCGTACAGGATTTTTTCGTAGATCTCGTCGGCGAAGATCACCAGCCCGTGCTTCTCGGCCAGGGCAACGATGCGCTTGAGCGTCTCTTCCGGGTACACGGCACCGGTGGGGTTGTTCGGGTTGATCACCACGATGCCCTTGGTCCGGGGCGTGATCTTGGATTCGAGATCCTCCAGGTCGGGCTGCCAGCCGGATTCCTCGTCGCAGAGGTAGTGCACGGGTTTTCCGCCGGCCAGCGCCACGGACGCGGTCCAGAGCGGGTAGTCCGGGGTGGGGATGAGGACTTCGTCCCCGTCGTCCAGCAGCGCCATCAGGGACATGGTGATGAGTTCGCTGACGCCGTTGCCGAGGTAGATGTCGTCCACATGGATGTTCTGGATCCCGCGGGTCTGGTAGTACTGCGAGACGGCCGTCCGCGCCGAGAAGATGCCGCGGGAATCGCTGTAGCCCTGCGCATGGGGCAGGTGCCGGATCATGTCCACCAATATGGCGTCGGGGGCTTCGAAACCGAACGGCGCGGGATTGCCGATGTTCAGCTTGAGGATCCGGTGGCCCTCCGCTTCCATCTGCTGGGCGGCCTGCAGGATCGGTCCACGGATGTCATAAAGGACGTTGTTGAGCTTTGTGGACTGCCTGAATTCTGCCATTCCTCAAATATGCCACAGGAAGGATGCACGGCCGCTGAGACCTCGCCCACACGAACGACGGCGGCTGCCGGACTTCGGAAAGTCCGGCAGCCGCCGTCGTGATCACCGTGCGGATGGCCCGGCGTGCAAGCTGCAGGCTCCTACTTGAGGATGCCCTTTTCCTTCAGCCAGGCTTCGGCTGCCTCCTTGGCACCCTGCTTCTGGCTGCCGCTGACGGCACGGTTGAGGTTGATCAGGTCCTCGGTGGTCAGCTGGCTGGACACGTTGTTCAGCGCCTCCTTGGCCTTATCTGTCATCTTGGCCTCGTTGTACAGGGGGATGACCTGCTGGGCGATGAAGTTGTTCTTCGGGTCCTCGAGGACCACCAGGTCGTTGTCCGCGATGGAAGGGGTGGTGGTGTAGATGTCGGCCACCTGGACCTGGTCCTCGAGCAGCGCCTTCAGGGTCAGCGGGCCGCCGCCGTCGCTGAAGGGCTCCAGCTTCTTGGGCTCGCAGTTGTAGTTCTCCTTCAGGCCGGGCAGCCCGTAGGCACGTTCGGCGAAAGTGGCAGGTGCCCCGACAGTAATCTCGCTGCACACCTTGGCGAGGTCCTCGATGGACTTCAGCTGGTACTTCTCAGCCGTTGCCTTGGTGACCACCATGGCGTCCTTGTTTTCCGCCTTGGACGCGTCCAGCACGGCCAGGCCGTCCGGCAGCTTGTCCGGAAGGGCCTTGGCGATGTCCTCGGCCGACTCCTCCGTGGCTTCCTTGTCGACGTGCAGCAGCAGGTTGCCCGTGTAGTCCGGGACAACGTCAACGGAACCGTCCTGAACGGCCTTGAAGTAGACCTCGCGGGAGCCGATGTTCGGCTTGGTGGTGGCGGTAACGCCGGCGGCGTTCAGTGCCCCCGCGTACAGCTCGGCGATGATCTGGCTTTCCGGGAAGTCGGCCGAGCCGACCACCAGGGAGGTGGTCCCGCCCGTGGAACCGCCGGTGGTTTCCGGAGCCTCGCTCAGGGGATCTGACGAACCGCCGCACGCGGACAGCGCCATTGCCAGGCCGAGTCCTGCGGCCAGCCCGCCAAATGCCCGCCTTCCCAGGCGCGGGTGATGGCTTAGTTTCATGGTTTACCTCCTTGGACAACAGTCTCCGTGAGTACGGGGTCTGTGAGATCGGCCGCAGCCTGCTGGCTGCGGCGGGACTGCCCTGCTGCCCCTGGTGTCAGGAACAGCCGCTGGAACAGGGACAAAACAAGGTCGACGGCGATGGCCAGCGCTGCGATGAGCAGGGATCCGCCCAGCATTTGCGGGAAGTCGCTCAGGACCAGCCCGTCGAAGAGGTACCGGCCCAGGCCGCCCAGGTTGATGTAGGCAACCACCGAGACGGTGGCAATCACCTGCAGCACGCCGGTCCGGAAACCGCCGAACATCACCGTCAGGGCGTTGGGCAGCTCAGCGCGGAACAGGACCTGGAGCTCTGTCATCCCCATGGCGCGGGCAGCGTCCACCACGTTCCGGTCCACGCTGGAAATCCCGGCGTAGGTCCCGGCCAGGAGCGGCGGCACGGTCAGGATCACCAGCGCCCACACCGGGGGCATGAGTCCGATTCCTGCGAGGAGGACAAAAAGTGTCAACAGGCCGAGTGTGGGCAGTGCCCGCAAAGCCCCGGCCAGCGCCACGATCGCCACCCGGCCCCTGCCGGTGTGTCCGACGTAGAGGCCCACTGGGACCGCGATGGCCGCGGCGATCAGCATCACCAGGCCGGTGTACTGGAGGTGCTCACCCAGCCGTGCCGGGATACCGGCGGACCCGGTCCAGTGTTCCGGGTCGGCCAGCCAGGCAAAGGTATCGCTGAAGACGCTCACGCGTTCCCACCTCCGGTCTTCGGAGCAGCGAGCCTCCCGGCCGCGGCTGCAGGCTCGAGCCTGCCGGCGGCCAGGGGTTGCGGGCCGCGTCCCTTGCCGGCCCGCTCCCACGGCGTGAGGATGCGCTCCAGCAGGACCAGCAGCGCGTCCATCACCAGCGCCAGGAAGAGGATGGCAATGATGCCCACCACCACCTCGGTCACGAAGTCCCGCTGCAGGCCTGAGGTGAACAGCATGCCGAGGTTTCCGATGCCCAGCAGGGCGGCGACGCTGACCAGGGAGATGTTGCTGACGGAGACCACCCGCAGGCCGGCAAACAGGACCGGAAGGGACAGCGGCAGGTCAACCTGCAGGAACCGTGCCAGCGGCTTGTACCCCATAGCAACGGCGGCTTGGCTGATCTCAGCATCCACGGAATCGAAGGCGTCCAAAGCTGCGCGGACCAGCAGCGCGACGGCGTAGATGGTCAAGGCCACCACCACGTTGAGGGGATCCAGGATCCGGGTGCCCAGGATGGTAGGCAGGATGATGAAGAGGGCCAGCGACGGAATGGTGTACAGCAGCGAGGATGCGGTCAGCACCACGGAGCGGAGTGCGCGGTGCTGCCGGGCGAGCTGGGCCAAGGGGATGGACATCAGCAGGCCCAGGACCATGGGCACAATGGCCAGCACCATATGCTGGCCTGCGCGTTCGAAGACCATGCCGCTGTTGGCGAGGAACCACTCCATCAGAGCGCGGCCTGCCGCAACTGGCGTGCTTCCTCGATCAGCGCCAGGACCTCCCCGCCCCGGACGGCGCCCAGCACCCTGCCTTCGGAATCCACCGCCACGCCCAGGCCCGACGGCGACGACAGGGCCGCGTCGAGCGCTTTCCGCAGGCTTTCGCCGGGCCGGAACAGGGAACCGCCGGGTATCAGCCCCGTGTCGGTGCCGGGGGTCGACCAGCCAAGCGGGCGCATGTCCTGGTCCACCACCAGCTGCCACCCGCCGGCGGCCGACGGATCGGAGACAGGGCCGGACGGGCGACGGACGATGGTCGGCACCGGGTGGAGCGTGACGCCGTCGGACGGGGTGAAGCCCAGGTGCCGGAAGCCCCGGTCCCGCCCCACGAAGGAGGCCACGAAATCGTTGGCCGGCGCCCGGAGAATCTCTTCCGGGGTGGCGTACTGGGCCAGCCTGCCGCCCACGGCGAAGACCGCCACCCTGTCCCCCAGCGTGGTGGCCTCGTCAATATCGTGGGTGACGAAGACGATGGTCTTGGCCAGGTCCTTCTGCAGCCGCAGCAGTTCCTGCTGCAGTTCGTCGCGGACCACGGGGTCCACAGCGCTGAAGGGTTCATCCATGAGCAGGACCGGCGGATCCGCGGCGAGGGCGCGGGCCACGCCGACGCGCTGCTGCTGGCCGCCGGAAAGCTGGGAGGGGTACCGCTTGGCAAGGGTTCGGGCCAGGCCCACCACGTCCAGCAGTTCCTCGGCGCGCCTGCGGGCGTCGGCTTTGGACACCCCGTTCAGCCGGGGCACCGTGGCGATGTTGTCCAGCACCGAGCGGTGCGGCAGCAAACCGGCGGACTGCATCACGTACCCCATGGACCGCCGCAGCTCGGCAGCCGGCACCGAGGTGACATCCTTGCCCCCAACGGTGATGGTGCCGCTGGTGGGTTCCACCATCCGGTTGATCATCCGCAGCGAGGTGGTCTTGCCGCAGCCCGATGGTCCAACGAAAACCGTGATGGTGCCTTTTGCGATGGACAGCGAGAGGTTGTCCACGGCCGGCTGCCCGCCCTGGTACTGCTTGGTAACGCTCTGGAACTCGATCATCGCCTGGTCCATGGTGCGGACTTACCTGTTCTGTTGGACGGCATCTGATTGCACGCGACATTGTCATCAGCACGCTGATAGTTACGGTAACCCAATCCGGGGCCGGCATCACCGGTAGCGGCACCTAATCCGCGCAAAGGATTTCCTACTGTGACCATTCGGAGCCGCACGCGATCCGGACGGGCGTGGGTCCGGATCACGGGCCGCGAAGGTAAGCACTGACCGCCCCGGCCGCACCGGCCTACAGTTGGAGGGTGACCAACTTGGAGATCTCACCCCAGCAGGAAGTCTGTCCGCCGGCGAGCGCCGAGGGGAGTTCGGGTCCCTGCCTGCAGCTGTGGCCGGAGCGTGAGGTCCCGCTGGGCGGGGTGCGAGCCATGAGCGTCCAACGGACCCTTCCCCAGCGCGGCCTTCCCACCATCGGGGCGTGGTGCTTCCTGGACAGTTTCGGCCCGGACCGGACGGCGATGTCCGTCCTGCCGCACCCGCACATCGGGCTGCAAACGGTCACGTGGCCGCTGGCCGGCCACGTCCGCCACCGGGACAGCGTGGGCAGCGATGTTGTGGTCCGCCCGGGCGAGCTGAACATCATGACCGCAGGGCACGGCGTCTCCCACTCCGAGTTTGCTGTGCTCCCGCCTGCCGGCGGGGAATTGCCGCTGCAGCGCGGCCTTCAGCTGTGGGTGGCGCTGCCCGACGCCGAGCGGCACCGCGGGCCGGCGTTCGAGCAGCACCGCGATTTGCCCCGGGTCACGGGGGACGGCTTCACCGCGACCGTGATGGTGGGCGAGCTGGCCGGCGTGGCCTCCCCCGCCACCATGTACTCGCCCATCGTGGGAGCCGACGTGTCCTGTGAAGGCACCGCGGTGCTCCCGCTGAACGGGGACTTTGAGCACGGCATCCTGGTGCTCGACGGCGGGCTGTCGCTGGACGGGCAGGAACTTCGTCCCGGACCGCTGGGCTACCTTGGCACGGGCCGGCAGGAACTGCGGCTGCAGGCACTTCCGGGCACGCGCTTCCTGCTGATCGGCGGCGAGCCGTTCGAGGAGGAACTGCTGATGTGGTGGAACTTCGTGGGGCGGACCCACGAGGAGGTGGAGCAGGCCCGGGAGGACTGGGAAGCGCAGGCGGCATTGTCCGGAACTGACGCGTATTCCGCCAGGTACGGCTTGGTGCCCGGCCACGGCCCCGATGCGGGCGCCGAAGCCGGGCGCATCCCCGCTCCCCCGCTGCCGGCGGTGCGGCTAACGCCACGGAAGCGGGCCGTCTGATTCGCCGGAGCCGGCGTCAGGCCGGCTCCGCCAGCAGCTGCAGCACCCCGAACACGGGCTCCTGGTCCAGGACCCGTACATCAGTGGCGCCGGCACCGGAAAGATGGTGGCGGAAGGAATCCTGCAGTGGTTCCACGTTCATGCCCAGCCCGCCGCCCAGGATGACAGGGCCATCGAGCCCGAGCTGGCGGAGCACCTGCAGCGCCAGGTCTGCAAGATCGCGGCCGGCCTGGTCCAGCATGGCCTGGCTGCCGGGGTGCCCGGCGGCTGAAGCCGCCACTACGTGGCGCGCCTGCTGGGCCCAGAAACGGCGCCCGGTGTCCGGGGAGTGGAACAGCGCGATGAGCCGGTTGGGGTGGTCCACCCCGCAGGATTGCAGCAGCGCGGCGGTGAGTTCGTCTACGGGCAGTCCCTGGTTCATCCGCCGCAGGCTGTGCCTCACGGCTTCGCGGCCCAGCCAGTACCCGCTGCCTTCATCGCCCAGCAGGTAGCCCCAGCCGCCTGCGCGGGCCTCGCCGCCGTCGGCGTTCCTGCCCCAGGCTGCCGAACCGGTCCCGGCGATCACTGCCACCCCCGTGCTGGCGTGGCCGGCTGCGAGCAAAAGGCGCGAGTCGTGGACCACGGTTACCAGGGCATCGGGAACGTGCGGCTGGATCAGCGATGCCAGTGCGGCCGCGTCCTCATCGGTGTCGATCCCGCCCGACCCCGCGTAAACCCGGGAGACTGCACCGCCGCCGATCCGGCCAAAGAGGTCCGCGATATTGCGGGCAGCCTCCTCCCGGCTGACATTCTGCACATTTGAACTGCCCGCGGACTCGTCTGCAACCGGCACGCCGCCCTCGAAGCGGATGCCGTGGGTCTTGGTGCCTCCGATATCAAGGCCAATCACGACGCCGGCGAGCGGGCTGGGTGCGGACGCCACAGTCTTGTCGGTGGGCAGTGCGGAGGGGTTTTCGGTGTTGGTCACGTCACTAGGGTACTGGCCGGCACAGGCGCCAACCTGGCCGGGACCGGCCCTGGCTCCGTCGTGCCTGTCCCCTCCTCCGGCTCAGCGGGTACGCTGCCTGGCCAGTCCTGCCAGCAAGTGGGGTCCTTCACCAACCACCATGTCCCGGAAAAGCCGCACCGGCACCGGTTCGGCGCCGGCTTTCCTGCGGCGCCAGCTCAGGCCCACTTCCCGGAAGGCCAGCGGTGAGTCGAGGGGAACTTCCGTCCAGCCAAGGTTTCCGGTCTCCGGGCTGACGGTCCTGCCGGGCGCATCCCCTCCCGGTGGCAGGATGCTCACACCCAGCCCAGCGGACACCAGCCCCCGGACGGTATGCGAATCCTGGCTTTCAAAGGCTATGCGCGGCCGGTACCCTGCCTCGCGGAACAGTGCATCCGTCAGGGAACGCATGCCGTACCCCGGCTCGAGTGCCACAAAGGGTTCCGTCCTGATGTCAGCCAGCGCCGCCGACCCCCGGCCGGCGAGCTGATGGCTGTGATGCACCACCAGGCGCAGCGGTTCCCGGTACAGCGGCGCGGACTGCAGGTTGGTGCGGTCCGCTCCCACCGGCGCCGTGAGTGCCAGGTCTGCCTCCCCGGCCGCCAGCTCCTCCAGGCAGGAATTCCGCGAACCTTGGCTCAGGGTGAAGACCGCGCCGGGATGCCGGCTCCGGAAGGCACTGATCAGCAGCGGCAAGGTGGCCTCGCCGAAGGTGTGCTGGAACGCCACGGAGATCCTGCCCCGGACCACCGCCGATTCCTCGCGTACCAGGTCCAGTCCGGTCTGGAATTCGCTGAGTGCCTGCTCGATGTAAGGCAGGAGCGTACGGGCTGCCGGGGTGAGCCGGACTCCCCTGCCGTCCCTCACCAGCAGTTCCGTGCCGACGGCGGCGCTGGCCCGTGCCAGTGCCCTGCTCACCGTGGACTGGGGCACTCCCAGAACTTCGGCTGTTTCAGTGACGTGCTCCGTCCTGCCCAGCTCGGCGAGCACGGGCAGGAGGGGAAGAAGCTGCGCCAGCTGCCTGTGGTCTGTCTGCATGTCCTGGCTCCTTGCTGTGTGCCGTGCTTCAATCCGATTCTGCTATTAGTTCTTCATAAATTATGCATTGGAGGCATGTATAGGCCCGGGCCTAGGCTAACGGAATGGCCTGTGAAGAAAGGGTGACCGGCAACCAATCGCCGCCCCGCTGGGACGGGCACGCCAAGGGATCCCGGGCCTACGCCCGGATCCTGGCCGGACTGTCCTTCGCCGGGGTGGCCACCTTTGCCCAGCTCTACTCCACCCAGGCCGTCCTGCCCCTGCTCGCGGCTGAGCTGCACATCACCGCGGCCGAGGCTGCGCTTACCATCTCGCTTGCCACCGTGGGACTCGCCGTCACGGTGATCCCGTGGTCCTTCCTGGCCGACCGGATCGGACGGGTCAAGGCCATGACCTGGGGCATTTCCATCGCCACTGTCCTCGGCCTGCTGGTGCCGCTGTCCACGAGCTTCGGGATGCTGCTTGCCTTGCGGCTGCTGGAAGGCATGGCTCTCGGCGGCATCCCCGCCATCGCCATCGCCTACCTCAACGAGGAAGTGACAAAAGCGCACGCGGCGCTGGCGGCAGGCAGCTACGTCGCGGGCACCACCCTCGGGGGGCTTGCCGGCCGGCTCGTGGCAGGACCGGCCGGTGAGCTGTGGGGCTGGCGTGCGGCGGCTCTGGCCGTTTCCATCCTGGCCACCCTAGCCGCCGTTGCCTTCCTGGTCCTGGTGCCGGGGGCACGGGGCTTCGTCTCCTCACCGGGGGCAGGACTCGGCAGCGCATTCCGGACCGTCGGCGGGCACCTGCGCAACATCCGGCTGCTCGCCCTGTACGTCCAGGCGTTCCTGATGATGGGCGGTTTCGTCGCCGTCTACAACTACCTGGGCTTCCGGCTGTCCGGCGCGCCCTTCAGCCTGCCGGCCACGCTGATCAGCCTCATCTTCCTGGCCTATCTCTCCGGAACCGTGTCCTCACGCTGGGCCGCGGGGCTGACCACGCGGTTTGGGCGGCGGAACGTCCTGCTGGCAGCGCTGGCCCTTTCGACGGCGGGACTTGCCCTGACGCTTGTTCCCTACCTTCCGTTGATCCTGGCGGGCCTGGTGCTGTTCACGGGCGGTTTTTTCGCCGCGCACAGCATCGGCGCCGGCTGGACCGGAGCGATCGCCAGCACCGGCCGTGCGCAGGCCGCATCCCTGTACAACCTCGCCTACTACCTGGGATCAAGCATCATCGGGTGGGCCGGCGGCCTCGTTTTCCAGTCCTTCGGCTGGGTGGCCCTGGCGGCAGGGGTGATGGTCCTTGCCTGCCTGACCGGGGCGGCCGTCGCCGTCGTGCATCCGCGGACGCAAGGTGCAAGCGCCTGACCGGACGGGACGTGCCCCTATGGCTCTACGGGCAGCGAATTAACTGCTCCGGTCGGAGGCAGTGTTGGTGCTGATGTTCGGTGGGACGCGCAGCCCGGGGCGTCTTGGCGCAGATACAGCGGTCTAGGATGAATGCAGGACCGTTGGAAGGAACAGCAGTGACCACGAATCCCAGGAACATCAGGCCGGGAGCTCACCTGGAGCCGCTGGATGCTATTGACGAGCGGCTGCTCGAAGCCCTGGTGAACGACGCCAGGATCTCCAACAAGCAGCTTGCCGAACTGGTGGGGATCGCCCCTTCCACCGCCCTCATGCGGACCCGTGCATTGTCCGAACGGGGCATCGTGCAGGGCTACGAGGCGAAGCTCAACCTCTCTGCCATCGGCCGGTCCGTCCAGGCACTTGTTGCCGTGCGGCTCCGCGCCCACGACCGCGACCAGATCGACCGTTTCACGTCCCGCGTTCCGCATCTGCCGGCTGTGCTGTCCACGTTCCACACCTCAGGCTCCGTGGACTACCTGCTGCATATCGCCGTCGGGAGCACCGAGGACCTCCGGGACTGGGTGCTGGACAACCTTGCCACGGACCCGGTGGTGGGGCATACGGAGACCACCCTGGTGTTCGAACACATCCAAGGCAACCACGGGCCGCTCCCGGAGTAGTGGCTTACCGGCCTAGCCGGACCGGCCGTGCCGCCGAACTGCCCGGACCAGCGTAAGGACGGCCAGCGCAAGCGCGGCCGTACCGCAAACAAGGACGAAGCCGGCCACGGCAGCTTCCTGCCCGGCAAGTCCGGCCAGCCAGCCAAGGCCAAGGACCGGGACGGCGCTGCCTAAGTAGGTGATGACGTAAACCGTGCTGACAGTTTGGGCGTGGCGGGCTGGCTCCACCATGGCGGCAACCTCGTTGAAAGTAGTCCTGAAGGCCAGCCCCTGTCCGGCACCGGCAAAGACGGCAGCAAGCACGAGCAGCACCGGGCTGTGCCAAGCGCCCGCGGCCCCCAGCAGGAAGACGGATCCGCCGAGGACGGCCAGCCCTAAAGGGATTGTGTAGCGTCCGCGGAGGGTCAGCACCTGGCTTAGTGCGGAGGCTCCAAGCGGCAGGGCGGCCAGCAGGCCGATCAACGGCCGGGATTGTGTGTCCAGCACCTGGGCGAAGTAGCCGGGCGCCAGGGAAAGGCAGAAACCGAATACTGCGAAACTGAGGAAGCCCACGGCCGAGGCAAGCCAGAAAGCGCCCCTGGCGTTCCGCGGCACGGCGAGAGGCCGCGGCGCCAGCGCCTGCAGGGGCCGGGACACTGCCGGAAGCATGATGGCCGGCCGTGCCCGGATCAGGTAGAGCGGCACCAGGAGCGCCGCGAGGACCACCGAGTACACGGTGTAGGGGGCGGTGGTGGCACCGGGCAGCAGGGACAGCAGCCCGCCCAGAACAGGGCCGGCCGCTACTCCGCCGGCAGAGGCCAGCAGCGTGAAACGTGACGCCCACTCCGGACGCGAGGGCAGCAGCTCGCGCAGGGCGGCAGCACTGGCCCCCGTGGCGAGTGCCACGGCAATGCCCTGCAGGGCCCGTCCCGTGCAGAGGGCCGCGAGCGTTTCCGCACTCGCGAACACCCAGCCGCCAGCCAACCCGGTCAGCACGGCAAGCAGCAGCGCAGCGCGGCGTCCGATGTGGTCGGACCAGTGCCCGGCCAGCATCAGGGTGGCCACCAGCGAAAGGACGTAGCTGGAGAACGCAGCGGACACATCCAGCGAGCTGAGTCCCAGCTCCGCCTGTAGGAGTGGATACAGCGGCGTAGCGAGATTGGCGCCCACCAGCAGGACGAAAATGACGGCGCCTGCCATCACAAGCCGTGCCGTGGTGGACGCGTCCCAACCGGCAGATGTGGCAGGGGCCGGGCGCATCCGGAGCTCGCTGAAGACCGTCATGGTGCCGCCTTTGGTTCTGCCGCGGCAGGTGGTCCTTGTGGGAGCCCGGCGCGGAGTGGATATGCGATGGTTCCAGATTGGGGTATGACTGCTCGATTGGTTCGAAATCAGTGACAAGATTGAGCAGGATCATCAAAAGTTCTGTACCGCTGTGATGGAGAGTGACCATTTGAACAATCTGGACCCCACTGACCTCAGGATCCTGCTGGCACTGATCCGGGACCCCCGTATCCAGATCGGCGATTTGAGCGAATCGGTGGGCGTGGCCCGCAACACCGCCCAGTCCCGGGTCCGCCGGCTGGTCCGGGCGGGTGTACTGCGCCCGGGCGGCCGGGAAGTGGATCTTGAGGCTGTGGGCTATGACGTGGTGGCTTTTGTGACCATTGAGGTCTTGCACCGGGAACTGGACGGTGTGGTCGCCGCGCTGCGGCTGATCCCCCAGGTCCTGGAAGTCCATGAAATTTCCGGACGCGGCGACGTCTGGTGCCGGGTGGTGGCCACGGACACCCACAACCTGCAGGCATCGCTGCGGCAGGTCCTCCGCATCAAGGGCGTCATCCGGACCGAAACGGTGCTGGCGCTGCACACCCATATTCCCTACCGGACCGAGCCCCTCATTAGCGGCCTCACCAAGGCGACGGGCGGCTGATACCGGATCCGCTGCGGCGCCTCGGGACCTGCCTCCCCTTCCGGCCAGCTCCGGACGGCTAGGATTTCTTGAATGGATTGGCTCTCTTACGTCTCACAGATCAACTGGCTCGCGGTCCTGCTGGCTTTCGTGGCCAGCATGGCCATTGGCTTCGTGTGGTACATGCCGGCCGTCCTGGGCAACCGTTGGATGGCCGCCATCGGCAAGACCGAGGAGGACCTGAAGAACATCGGTGGCGGAGCAGGAATCTGGCTCCCCATGATGCTGGCTTCGGCGCTGACCGTCATCCTCCTGGCCGTCCTCATCAGCAAGCTGGGGCTGGATAATGCCCTGGCAGGAGCCTGGTTCGCGCTGGTGTTGGGACTTGTCTTCCGTGCCGGAGGCCACGTGATCCACAACGGTTTTGCGGGCCGCCCGGCTGCGGTGACAGTGATCGACGCCGGCCACGACCTGGTGGCGATGGCCGTATCCGGCGCCATTATCGGAGCGATGTCCTGACCATCGTGAGCACGTACAGCGAAGGCACCTGCCCATGACCATCATCGACAATGCCGTCTACGTTGACGGTGTCCGCCATGCCGAACCGGAAAACCTGGAGCAGACGTTCGAGACGCTGGCGCACCACGGCGGGATGGCGTGGATTGGGCTGTACCGTCCCACCAAGGTTGAGATGGCCGCCGTGGCCGCGGAGTTCGGGCTTCACGCCCTCGCCGTGGAGGATGCCATCTCGGCCCACCAGCGCCCCAAGTTGGAGCGCTACGGGGACAACCTCTTCACCGTCCTCCGGCCGGCACGCTACCTGGACGCCAGTGAAACAGTGGAATTCGGGGAACTCCACATCTTCACGGGAAAAAACTTCGTGGTCACCGTCCGCCATGCCGAGACGGCCGGTGTGGCCCGCGTAAGGAAACGGCTCGAAGGCAGGCCTGACCTTCTCCGGCACGGCCCCGAAGCGGTGCTGTACGCCCTCCTGGACGCAGTGGTTGACGACTATGCCCCGGTGGTTGCAGGGCTTGAGAATGACATCGACGAGATCGAGGACCAGCTCTTCAGCGGCGATTCCACCGTCTCCCGCCGGATTTACGAACTGGCCCGGGAAGTGATCCAGTTCCAGCGCGCCATCCATCCCTTGCCGGACATGATGCACCAGCTCAAGCGGGGCTTCTCGAAGTACGGTGTGGAAAGCGAGCTCCAGCACAGCCTGCGCGACGTGGAGGACCACGTTGAACGGGTGATCTCCCGGGCAGACTCCTTCCGGGACCTGCTGCAGAATGCCCTGACGCTTGACGGCACCCTGACGGCCAACCGCCAGAATGAGGCCAGCGCCGCGCAGAACGAGCAGGTCAAGAAGATTTCCTCCTGGGCCGCCATCTTGTTTGCGCCCTCGTTCGTGGCCGGGATCTACGGCATGAACTTCGACTACATGCCCGAGCTGCACTGGGCCTTTGGCTACCCGATGGCGATCGGCCTCATGGCGGCGGTGGGTGTGGGAATGTATGGCATCTTCAAAAAGAAGGGCTGGCTGTAGAGTCCTGGCCTTCCCGCCCTCCCGGGAGAACTGGCAATTACTGGCCATCAAAGGTCGCGGCACAGGGTGGACTGGCAGATCCCAGGATTCCAAAGAAAAACACCCCGGTCCGAAGACCGGGGTGTTACCGAGGACAGAATCATCCCTGAAGGATGATCCCACTCCCCACATTTGTGGAGCTAAGGGGATTTGAACCCCTGACCTCTTCGATGCGAACGAAGCGCTCTACCAACTGAGCTATAGCCCCGGAACGGCCACTTGGTGCAGGTGCTGGACCGGTGACCCTAGGCTACAAATTTTCCCGTCCCAATGCCAATCCGCACCCTGGTGAGGGGCAGCAGCACCCTGGATGCCGCCGTCGTACCACCCGGCAAGGTTTATGCGCGGCGGCGCTGCAGGACGTCGTCGAGGTTGCTCAGTGCGCTCTGTGCCTTGCTGAGCTGCTGGGCTTCTGCAGCCGGTGCAGCAGCGGCAGGCGTCCCTGTTGCACCCTGCTTCAGGGACGGCTTGCCCACTGCCTTCGGCGCGGCCGGCAGCTCAAGCGGCTCAGGCTCTGGGCGTTCGGCCTTGGCGGCATCAACGTATACAGGCTTCGGAACCTCTACCGGCTCCCAGGGGGTACCGGCGGGAGTTCCCGATGCCGCCGCAGCTGCACTCGGATCACCCGCCGCCACGGCAACCGCCAGGGCTGCCTCGCGAAGTTCCTGGGCTGTCAGCTGCTGAACCTTCGGCTGGTGGGCCTCGGCGTCAAAGAGCGGGCTTTCCCGGGGAGCGGGGGCCGACTCCGGTTTCGGCGGAATCCTTTCGGATACGTGCCTAACCGGTGGTGCGCTCATGGCCGAGCGAAAAGCCGCGTTGACCTTGGCCTTGCGGTCGCGTACAGCCAGCCAGCGCAGGATGGCGACGGACACCGCCGTCAGTGCCGCGCAGGCAAGCGGCAGGAAAGGCGAGCCGAGGCCAAAAGGCAGCAGAATTGCGGAAACCAGTGACGTCATCAAAGACAGGAGTCCGGCAAGCGCCAGTGCGGTCCGGCCGTAACGGATCCGGAGGCGGCCGGCGGGTGCCGGGCCGGCAGACTTGGCGGAGGGTCCGGCGCTCTTCCTGGCTTCCATGGGCTTCTCCTGCTGGGCGGCGACGTTCAGTACCAAACCGGCTGGCTGATCCGGTCTTTCCTCGGCTGGGGCGTCTGCCAGAAAATCACCGGCGGGCTGGAACTGGTGCCGGCGGTTCCGGAGGACGTAGGGGGCAACCCACACAATCCAGAGCACGACGGCAACCACAAGGATCACTGAGCTGCTAAGGGGGAAGTCCACACTCAAAACCGTATGAGCATCAGGCCTCCTGCTGCGGCATTAGCCGCGGTGTGTCGCAGGCCGGGGAGCAAATGAGTGGATTTATGACGGCCTGGTGGCGAGCCAGCGTGTCAACAGGCCTTCCGGGACCTCTTCCGATGTCAGGGCGAATGACCGGTGGTCGGCCCATTCGCCGTTGATGTGGAGGTAGCGGGGCCGGTAGCCCTCGTCCCGGAAGCCCAGCTTCTCCACCACCCGCAGGCTGGGCGCATTTTCAGGCCGGATGTTGATTTCCATCCGGTGCAGCCCCAGGGTCTGGAAGCAGTGGTCGGTCACCAGGGCCACTGCAGTGGGGGCGATTCCGCGCCCGGCCCTGGCCTGGTCCACCCAATATCCCAGGGTGGCCATCATTGCCGACCCCCACACGATGGAGGAGACCGTCAACTGGCCGATGATTGGCGGATTTCGCAGCCCCGGAGTTCTCTCCGTGATCACGAAGGGCAGAGCGGTGGCCTGGGCGGCCTGCGTATTCAACGAACGGACCATCTGCCGGTAGTCCGGAAGGCCCCCGCGCGGATCCGGGTTGGACGCCTCCCACGGTGCAAGCCAGTCGCTGTTGCGGGACCTGACCTCCGTCCACTCCTTTTTGTCCCGGTACCTGATGGGCCGCAGGACCAGGTCGCCGCACTCCAGGGTCACGGGCCAGATGGGTCCGAATCGCACGGTTGCTACTTGGACAGGCCGTCGGTGAACCCCGGCAGCCACTCCCGGAGGCCCGGGCCGAGATCCTCACTGTCGATGGCGAGCTGCAGGCATGCCTTGAGGTAGCTGAGCTTGTCGCCCGTATCGTAGCGGCGTCCCCGGAACACAACACCGTAAACGCCGCGGCCTTCGCCGTCCCCGGTGGCGAGCTCCTGCAGCGCGTCCGTCAGCTGGATCTCTCCGCCGCGTCCCGGGCCGGTGCGCTCCAGAACTTCGAAGACGGACGGATGCAGGACGTAGCGGCCAATGACAGCAAGGTTTGACGGCGCCTCATCCGCGGACGGCTTCTCAACCAGCCCGTTGATCCGCACATAGCTTTCCCCGTCGATGTCCTGGATGTCCGCACAGCCGTAGGAGCTGATCTGTGACGGTTCCACCTCGATGAGGGCGACCACAGACCCGCCGGTCTTGGCCTGGACGTCGATCATGGTGCTGAGAAGTTCGTCGCGGGCATCAATGAGGTCATCCCCCAGCAGCACGGCAAAGGCTTCATCGCCAACGTGCTGCTTGGCCCGGAGGACGGCGTGGCCCAGCCCGTTGGGATCGCCCTGGCGCACGTAATGGATGTCGCCAAGGTTGCTGGCCGCCTGGATGGATGCCAGTTTCTCAGTGTCCCCTTTGTCGGCAAGCGTTGACTCCAGGGCCGGGACCCGGTCAAAGTGGTCCTCCAGAGCCCGCTTGTTACGTCCCGTGATCATCAGAACGTCATTCAGCCCCACCTGCACGGCTTCCTCCACCACATACTGGATGGCAGGCTTGTCCACCACGGGCAGCATTTCCTTGGGCATAGCCTTGGTGGCAGGAAGGAACCTTGTGCCCAGGCCGGCAGCGGGGATGACGGCTTTGCGAACTCTCGGGTTACGGGTACTCACCGGACTAATCTAACGTCAGCGTCAAGCATTCAGTAAACAACGGACCGGCGGACAGCCGCCCCGGAACCGGCGTAGCAACCGCCCCAGCGCGGGTAATAAGGAGACACAATGGCCCAACAGCAAGCCACCGCCAAGGACGACATCCGGACGGCCCACCGCCGGCGAAGGGCAGCACTGACCCCTGCCGAACTGGAAGCCGCCGGCGCTGCCCTGGCCATGCATGGTGCCGCTTGGGCCGAATCCATGTCCGGTGGAAGGCCGGCGACGTTCTGCGTGTATCTCGGTACCGGCGTCGAGCCGCCCACGCTGCCCCTCATCGCCGCCCTCCACAGCAACGGCCACAAGGTCCTGCTCCCCGTTTGCGAGCCGGGCCGTGAGCTGAGCTGGGTTATCTGGGGCCCGGACAGCACCCTGGAACGCAGCAGGTACGCACCCATCATGGAACCGGCCGGGCCCCGCCACGGACCGGATGTTGCGGGCGAGGCCACGGCACTGTTCATCCCTGCTACCGCCGTGGATCTCGACGGCAACAGGGTGGGCCAGGGCGGCGGCTACTACGACAAGTTCCTGGGCCACCTTGCCACCGCCGGGAAGGAAATCCCGCTGGCCGCTGTTATCTATGACGATGAACTCCTCCCGGCGGGCCGGATTCCTGCCGAGGAGTTCGACCGTCCTGTTCCCGCCGTCCTTGTCCCGTCGGGGCTTAGGCCGTTGGGCAAGATCGCCTAGGTCAGGCGGGTGGCCGCAACGGGATGATAGAATTAGCACTCAGGCCCTGCGACTGCTAACGGATTACCAGGTAGCAGCACGGGACCTCTCGTTTGCCCAAGAGGAGGAGCACCAGTGCCAACATATGCTTACGCCTGCAAGGATTGCGGCCACGCCTTCGACATCGTCCAGTCGTTCTCGGACAGCTCACTGACGTCGTGCCCCGAATGCCAGGGCGCGCTGCGCAAGAAGTTCAACAGCGTGGGTGTCGTGTTCAAGGGCTCCGGCTTCTACCGGACCGATTCCCGGGACTCCAAGGGCAGCACCGTCTCCGCAGCGCCAGCTCCTTCCACGCCTGCTCCGGCGGCGGCACCTTCCGCTCCCGCTCCGGCAGCTGCGGCCGCCGCCAGCTGATTCCGGCTTCCGCCGTTACGACGACGGCCCTGCACCGATGGGACATTGTCCACATAGGTGCGGGGCCGCTGTCTTTTGCATATCCGGGGCGCCTAGCGTGGCGGCATGCCTGCTCATCCCTTACGTGCCCGCCGGGAAGCTTCCGGATTCCTTCGACGTCCCGGCCGGCCGGTTCCCTCCGGCCGTTCCGTTGCCCGTCCCAGGGCCAGGTTTGGCGGCTGGCTGAGCCGCAACCGCCGGCTTGCCATTGCCCTGTTGCTGTGTGCAGCGGCGGCACTCACCGTCCACCAGCTCACGCCGGCACCGGTGCACACCGTCACCGCACTGGCCGCCGCCCGGGACCTGCCTGCCGGATCTGCCCTTGCAGCCACTGACATTTCCGCGATCCAGGTTCCTCCGGGCATGCTCGCGGACGGAGTCCTGCGCGAACCCGGGGACGCGTCCGGCAGGCAGCTGGCTGCCCCGCTGCGCAAAGGCCAGCTGCTGGCGGACGCCCAGCTGCTGGGGCCCGGCCTCCTCACCGGCAGTCCTGCCGGCTCAGCCGCAGTGCCCCTTCGGATGGCGGACCCGTCGTCCATCCAGTTGGTCTCCCCCGGGCAGCTGGTGAACGTGGTGCTGACCGCGGGGAACGGTTTCGACCAGCAAACACCGTCCGAAGTCCTGGCCGCGGCGGTGCCCGTGCTGTGGACCTCGGCAACCGGCGGCCAGGGCGGGCAATGGCTTGGCACGCAGGAGACTGACGGCCTGATCGTCGTGGCCGCAAACGCGGAACAGGCGGCCCGGCTGGCGGGCGCCTCCACACAAGGCAAGCTGTTCTTTGTCCTGGTCGGGCCGCCGTAACAGGCTGCCTCCCTGGCGGCGCCGGGGCCTACGAAAGTGTCACCCCCAGTGCGGCGGCTTCTGTTCCTTCAGCCATGCATCATGGTCATCTTCACGGTCGCCCCACGCCCGCGGATCATCCTCGGCAGCCCGTGCGGGCAGGATGCCCTCCGCCGGCTTCTGGCCGGCACGGGTGGCCGACGCAGGCGCTTCCGCTGTCTCGTCACCGTCCGCGGGCCGCGCTTCGCTGTTGGTGCTGTTGGTCTTCTCGTCGCTGCCCACCTGGGCCGCCTCCTTGCTGTCCTGCCGGTCCGCGGCGGGTGCTGCCTGATGACCGGCACGTGCTGCGTTGCCGGCCCGCCGTCCGGAAGCCGGGCCCGGGAAACGCGTAACGTTCGATGCCGGAGCGGACTCCGCCACGGCATCAATATCATTCAGCGCCTGGTCGACGTCGTCGTCAAGGAATCCGGGCGAAGCCACCCGCCCCGGAAGTACCACCTTTTCCAGTCCGAGGTACTTGGCGATCCGGTCTGCACAGGCGGACGGATCGGTGAAAACCTCGATGGTCCACAACGGCATGTACCGCCAGCCAAGCCGTTCGAGCAGCTGGGGACGCAGCCTGCTCCGCTCCCGGACACTCATGGTGCGGTACTGTTCGGTGCCGTCGGACTCGATAGCCACCGGCCACGGAAGGTCGGCGTCGTCCTGGCCCATGGTGTTCAGCGGATCGGCGGCGGCCACCACGTCGATGGCGCCGTCGTACTGGTGCCAGACCCGCGCCCCGCGTGCCCGCAGCCGGTCGCCCAGGTCCGCCACGAGCGGGTCGGCGCCGAGCGCCTGTTCGCTGGCGGCAGCGCGGGACGCGGGCGTACCCAGATCCGTGTTGCCCGAGATTTCCCGGTCCAGCAGGGCATACAGGTCCACTGCCCCGTGCGTCAGCCGGGTGTGGTCCAGGTCCTCAGGCCGGAAGCACGTCAGAACGTGCATCGAGCGCCGGGCGCGGGTCATCGCGAGGGCGAACTTTTCCCGCCCTCCCTCGGCGGACAGCGGCCCGAAGCTGTGCAGGGCGCGCCCATGCGGTGTCCGGCCGAAGCCCGGCGAGAAAATGACGTGGTCGCGCACCAAACCCTGGGCACGCTCAAGGTCCACCACCCGGAACGACTCCGGGCCCGCGCCGAAGAACCCGGCGAGTCCGGGGTGGTTGGGCAGCTGGAGCCTGATGGCCTCACCGATCCGGGCAGCGTGGCGAAGGCTGGCGGTCACCACGGCCAGCGAGGTGCGCGGGCGCAGGCGGGCGTGTTCAAAGACCAGCTCCACCACCCGGTTGACCTCGGCCACCACGGATTCAACGCCTTCATGGTCGGCGCTGGGCAGCCCGGTTCCGTCCGGCAGGTACTCCACCAGCAGGGACCGGTCCAGTCCCGTGGCCGACTGTCCCTCCGGCAGCCGGCGGAGCCCGCCGTCGTAGAAGTTCTTGCTCAGCTGCAGGACCAGGTCCTCGTCCACCGCGCGGTAAACGAAGTTCAGCCGCCACACCGGCAGCACGGCGGACAGCGCGGTGAAGGCACTCTCCACCCGCTGGTGCGCCGACTCACCGGGTGCCAGCCGCTCCACACCCACGGTGAAGGTGCGCGGGCTGGCGATGCGGGCGTCGCCGAAGGCAATCACCTGGCGTGCGCGCGCAATGGAGGGAAGTACGGCCTGCAGCGAGGTGGCTTCGGCGTCGAGGATCACCACGGCGTCGAAATGCTGCTCTGCCGGTAGCAGCCCGGTCATCAGGTACGGGCTCACGGACCACACGGGCACCAGGGTACCGATCAGGTCCGGGGCCTGGGCTGTCAGCGCCGGCAGCGACACGCGGCCGTCCTTGAGCAGGCTGCGCAGGAGGTCGGCCTGGCGCGGCTGCTCGGCGATCGCGGCGCGCCAGCGCTCGGCAAGGTCCCAGCGGAGCCGTGCCGCCCCGCTGGCGATGTGCGCATTGTCCGCGAGCCGGTACTCGGCTTCGAGCTGCCGGAGGGCGTCACCATCAGACATTGCCAGGTAGTCGTCGCCGCTGATCATCGCCTCAAGCGCAGACTGCCACCAGGCGAGCTCCAGCTCGGCGGCGACGGAAGCTGCAGGCACTTCCCGCTCGGCCAGGTCAGCCAGAAGCTCCCCCAGCCCGTGCTCACGCATGTTTTCCACCAGCAGCGTTCGTTCCGGCAGGGTCTTGAGCGTGTCGGTATCCGCCACCAGCCGCTCGAGGCGGTCCATGAGTTCCCCGTACCGGACCTTGGAGAGCGAACCGCCCGCCTCGGTATGCTTCAGGGCCTCGCCCAGCTGGGTGAGCTCGCGGTCCAGTTCCCGGTACATGGCGTTCATCTCGGCAAGCCCGGACGGAACAGCCGGGTGCCGCTGGGTGGTGGCGTAGCCTGCCCACATGGCCCGCTGTTCCTGCACCAGGACCAGGGAGCTGTGCAGGTCGGCGATGTGGACGCCGGGCCGGACGTATTCCTTAGCGACCCTGCGCAGCCGGGACCGCTGCATGGAGGTCATCTCGATGCCGCGTTCACGCCGCCAGGCGGAAGGGGCGGTGGCGGAGATGAGGTCGGTCACCGGCCGGTCGAAGATGTCCGGGGTGAACTTGTCCAGGCTGCCGCGGACTGCCACCAGCAGTTCCAGCTGCTCGCCCCATTCGGCGAAGGATTCACCCAGGCGGATCTCGGCGTGCTCTGCCACGGCATTCATGCGCTCCCGCAGGGCAGGCAGGCTCTTCGCCACGGAACGGACCAGTTCCTGGGCTTCCTCGGTTTCCTTCCGGGTGAGGAGCCGTGCCCCATGCCAGGGGCTGGTGGTTGCGGCCTTGCTGAAGCTGCCCAGTTCCGCCGCACGGCGCAGCCTTCCGGCCAGTTCGTCACGGTCGCGGATGCTGTCGAGGACGCTCCGCTTGAGCCGGACCGTGGTGGCCGGGGCGGGGTGGATGGAAGTCAGTTCCGCCAGCGACTGCATGGCTTGGTAGGGCGAGCATCCCCACCGCTGCCGGACATTGTGCAGCGAGGCCACGTGGTCCATCAGCGCGTGGCGGTGTTCGGTCAGGGTGGCGTGGAGGTTGCCGAGCTGTGGTTCCAGCGACTTCTCGTTGCGGACGATGGCCCGGACCAGCTGGCCTTTAAGTTGCTGCGCAGTGACGTTCCCGGAGAGCTGGAACAGGATGGATTCAAGGCCCAGGGACTCCAGCTGGCCGGACACCTCGTTGAGGCTGGCGCGGCGGTCACCCACTACCAGGACGGTCTTGCCGGCATCCACCAGGGCGCCGATGGTGTTGATGGCCGTCTGCGTCTGCCCGGTGCCGGGCGGGCTGCTGACCACCAGGGAATCACCGGCGCGCGCAGCATCAATGACGTACTGCTGGTCCGTGTCCGCATCCAGCAGGAGCAGCTCGTCCGTGGGGTGCCGGCTGTCCAGTGGCGGGAAACGGGACGGATCCGGTTCCTCCACGTCCACCACTTCTCCCCCGGCTGCGGTAGCCAGGGCGGACACGATGGGATTGGAATCGTTGATCCAGGGGTCGTCCAGGTTGCCGGACAGGTCCGCAAAGGTGGACACGAGCAGGTTGTGCTGGGCCTCGGCGCCATGGATGGGCCGGATCAGGGTGCCCAGGCGGTCCAGTACAGGCTGCGGGTCGAAGCGGGCGGTGCTGTAGGCCAGCCGGGTGACGGCGTTGACGTCGAACACGATGCCGTGGATGGTCTTCAGGTGCCGGACCAGTGCCGGGTTGATGTGCGCCTGCTCGGTCAGCTGGAGCTCGTAGTCGTCTTCGCCCGGGCGGACGGTCAGGGAAATCGCGGTGAGCATGACGGGCGCCGAGATACGCTGCGGCTTGCCGCCGACGGCGGACGTCCACACCACCGTGCCGGCCGAGAGGTAGCCGGCGTCAATCCCGCGGTCGTTGGCAAGTTCGAATACCTTGGAGCGGATGTTGCGCGAGGCCCGCGCCGCCACGAGGTACTGCTGCCGGTCCCTGATCAGGGTGGACAGGCGGGTGCGGCGCCCGGCCATGAGCTGGGCAAGACCGGACGGGTGCGCGTGGGTCAGGTCAATGGAGCCCTCAGGGGTCTTGGTGAAGCGCAGCATCGTGTCTGCACCCGTGACGGGTTTGAGCCCGGACAGCCATTTGCGAAGCTCCTCCGAGCCTTCCGGGTGGCCTTGACCAACTGACACTACTGCCTTCTTTTCTGCGCTTGCGCGTGACGCCCTGGACCATACCGGCATACGTTCGAGCGTAGCCGCTCCGGCGCCGGACTCGAGAGACCGCAACACTGGAGTGCCCGAAATTGCGGAGATTTGATCCGGAAACAGGAGTGGCCGGCCTCCGTAACGGAGGCCCGCCACTCAGAATGCTATTCCCATTCGATGGTTCCCGGCGGCTTGCTGGTGACGTCCAGCACCACGCGGTTGACGCCGTCCACCTCGTTGGTGATCCGGTTCGAAATCCTGGCCAGGAGGTCGTACGGAAGCCGCGACCAGTCAGCAGTCATGGCGTCCTCGGAGGAGACAGGGCGGAGCACAATCGGGTGGCCGTAGGTGCGTCCGTCACCCATCACGCCCACGCTGCGGACATCAGCCAGCAGGACCACGGGCATCTGCCATACGTCGTTGTCCAGCCCGGCGGCGGTCAACTCGGCCCGGGCAATGGCGTCCGCCTTGCGCAGCAGGTCCAGGCGTTCCTTGGTGACTTCGCCGACGATCCGGATGCCCAGGCCTGGTCCGGGGAACGGTTGGCGGCCCACGATCTCCTGCGGCAGCCCAAGCTGGGCGCCGACGGCGCGGACCTCGTCCTTGAACAGTGCCCGGAGCGGCTCGACGAGTTCGAACTGCAGGTCCTCGGGAAGCCCGCCCACGTTGTGGTGGCTCTTGATGTTCGCCGCACCTTCGCCGCCGCCGGATTCGACGACGTCCGGGTACAGGGTGCCCTGGACCAGGAACTTGATCTTCTCGCCGTGTGCCGCGGCCTCGGCGATGATGGCCAGCTCGGCCTCTTCGAAGGCACGGATGAACTCGCGGCCGATGATCTTGCGCTTGGTCTCGGGATCGCTGACGCCGGCGAGGGCGGACAGGAAGCGCTCCTGCTCGTTGGCGACGTAGAGCTTCACGCCGGTGGCGGCAACGAAGTCCCGTTCCACCTGTTCGGCTTCGCCTTCACGCAGCAGGCCGTGGTCCACGAAGACACACGTGAGCTGGTCGCCCACGGCGCGCTGGACCAGGGCAGCGGCGACGGCTGAGTCCACCCCGCCGGAGAGGCCGCAGATCACGCGGGCGTCCCCCACCTGCTGTCGGATGCGCTCCACCTGTTCCTCAACGATGTTGCCGGTGGTCCAGTTGGCTTCGATCTTGGCGCAGTTGAACAGGAAGTTCTCAAGCACCTGCTGGCCATAGGCGGAGTGCTTGACCTCGGGGTGCCACTGCACGCCGAAGAGGCCCTTTTCCTCGTTGGCGAAGGCAGCCACTTCGGCGCCCGCCGTCGTCGCCAGCACCTCGAAGCCCTCCGGGGCCCGGTGGACGGAGTCGCCGTGGCTCATCCAGGTCTTCTGGTGCTGGGGCATGCCCTCCAGGACGGAGCGTCCCTCGCCAAGGATGGTGGTTTCCGTGGAGCCGTACTCCCGCAGGCCGGTCTTGTCCACCTTGCCGCCCAGGGCGTTCGCCATGGCCTGGAAGCCGTAGCAGATGCCGAAGACCGGAACACCGGCCTCGAAGAGGTCGGCACCGACCGTCGGGGCGCCGTCCGCGTAGACGCTGGAGGGCCCGCCGGAAAGGATGATGGCGGCCGGATTCTTGGCGAGGAGCTGCTCGGTGGAGTAGGTATGCGGAACCACTTCCGAATACACGTTTGCTTCCCGGACGCGGCGTGCAATCAGCTGCGCGTACTGGGCACCGTAGTCAACTACCAGCACCGGCTTCTGGGAAGTCTGGGATGCAGTGGGAGTAGTCACCGTAATAGCCTACTTTGCGCCGTTGCACCGGCGCACCTTGAGAGGCGGTGCTGTGACGGAGCAGACGTCCGACGGCGGGCGGGGGCCCGGGTGCCGGGGACTAGTACCGCTGCGGTGCTTGCGGGTTGGCGGCCAGTTCGGCCTCCACCTCGGCGTGGAACTTCTTCTCCACGATGAAGGACAGGAACGGGATGACGCCGCCGAGGGCGAGCAGGATCAGCTTGAGGAATGGCCAGCGCATCAGCGACCAGAGCCGGAAGTTGGACATCAGGTACACCACGTACATCCAGCCGTGCACGATCAGGACGGTGACGGACAGGTTGACCCCGTCCAGCACGCCCGGAGGCTCGGCGTCGGCGAACCCGAAGCCGAAAGGCTGCCCCGTCGCGGCGTTGGTGCCGCCGGCGAACAGGTATTGGCCGAAGCCGTACCGGGCGATCAGTTCGGCGCAGAGCAGGAGCAGCATGGCGCCGGTGAGGTAGGCCAGCACCTTGTAGAACTTCAGGGCCGAGCGGATCTGTGCCTCGGTGCCGCCAAAGCGCCGCTTCTTGCCTGCGGCCTTGCCGGCTGTGTTGCCGCCTGCTGCGGAGGTGGCGGGTTTCGGTTCAATCATGGCTGTACCTTTTGCTGGGTCGGTTCCGGGTGCTGGTTCTGGTCAGGCTGCTGTCCGGGGTCCGGACCGGCCTCGTGGTGTTCATCGTCAAGGCCCTCTTCCAGGTCCCGGTGGTAGTCGTCCTTGACCAGCCGCCACCAGATGAACAGGGCGAACCCGGCGAAGACCACCCATTCGAGGGAGTAGAAGAGGTTGAGCCAGTTGATCTGCTGCCCGGGCGGCTGCGGCCCGATCTCCAGGGGCAGCAGGTCGCCGGGCACGGCGGCGGGGCTGACGTCCGCTCCCCCGGCCACTTCGGCGGTGGCAGCCACGAAGCCCGGGTAGCTGCTGATCTCCCAGTAGTTGATGAGTTCGGCCACGGAGACGGCGGTTGCCTGCCCCGGCTGCGGTGCCGTTTTGGCAAGGGGGGCCTCGGACGGCAGGAGCCGCCCGGTCAGTTCAACAGCGCCCGACGGCGGCGCTGGCGCGTCGGCGGGTTCGGCCACCCATCCGCGGGCCACGGGGAT